>NZ_JBGTFM010000066.1:0-4417 GCF_041747255.1 Blastomonas sp.
AAGGTGGAAATAATCCCGACACTTTTTCCCGTGGTTGCGGCGTTGCTGAGCGATCGCCACGGCCGGATGCTGGTTCAGCAGCGGCCGCAAGGCAAGTCCATGGCCGGGCTTTGGGAATTTCCCGGTGGCAAGATCGAACCCGGCGAGACTCCCGAGCAAGCACTGGCGCGTGAACTGGCGGAAGAGCTGGGCATTGTGGTCGCGCCCAGTGACCTCAAACCGTTCACTTTTGCCAGCGACGCGCTGGGAAACCGCCACCTGCTGTTGCTGCTCTATCGCTGCACGCGCTGGGAGGGAGAGGCCGCGCCGCTGCATGCCAGTGCACTGCGTTGGGCAGACATGGTAGAACTCGCACAATTGCCAATGCCGCCTGCCGATCTGCCGTTGCTGCCGCATATTGAACGGCTGTTGATGCATGAAAACGGGGAGAGGTGAAAAAGGTGTTGCCTTCAAACCGATCGCTGCCTATGCCGCCACTTCCCAAGCGCCCGTAGCTCAGCTGGATAGAGCATCAGACTACGAATCTGAGGGTCGGACGTTCGAATCGTTCCGGGCGCACCATTTTTCAACTACCCAGATTTAAATTACCGACGGTGATTTCGCTCTGCGTAGCATTGAGTTTGCTGGGGTATCGGATCGGGAAGGGTGGCACCTTCTGCTGACGCCGCACAAGGTAGGCCACGACAACCGATTCGCCCACACGCGCAAACTGAGATTTCATGACATGCTTTATGCAAAATAATCTGCCTGCCAGCACGAATGACTGTGGCGGATTGATGGCGCAACTGTTCACTCCCGACATTATATGGGTTGGCCGGTCACTGTCCTAGCGATTGGCGGCAACGTCCGCTGCGCGTGCGGCCAGTGTCGTTCCATCGCTTTTTGCATCGAACAGCGACTGGACGACCAGCGCCCGTTCCGGTGCCAGATACTTGCGCGCCAATGTCAGCAAATCATCGGTGCTCACCTTGCCGAATGCCGTGCCGCCGCTGCGGAACCGGTCGAGCCGTTCCGGCTTGCTTTGCGCGGCATCGACAATGCCCAGCCAGCTGGTGTTGTTTTTCACGCTGTTGGCGATGGACTCGAGGATTGGCGTGCGGGCCCGGGCCATTTCGTCGGGATTGATCGCCAGCGCGCGTGGCGGCGCGTCTGCGGGGGGCAGCGGCTCGGAGAGTTCAGCGGCGATGCGCCGGATAGCCGCCGAAACGCGATCGACATCATTGCTTTCGACGTTCGTGCTGATCTGGATATAGCCATAGCCGGGGTAGATTGACGAGGTAAACGAACGCGCTGACGGCGAATAGCTTGCCCCCAGGTTTTCGCGGATTTCGTCGGTCACCTTGATCTGCAGCAGCTCGGCAAGCAGGCGCAGCCGCACATCCTCCTGATAGTTGCTGTCGTCGGTCGTCGGCCAGTAATATTCGACAATCGCCTGATCGCTCTCGCCCTTGTGATACAGCACGCGCGGCGACCGGTTCTGCGTGAAATGGCGGTCGCGGGTCTCGCCATAGGCCCTGAATTCAACCTCGCGTTCGGGCAGCGCACCAAATGTCGCAGCGACCGCAGCAATCGCGGCGTCGCTGTCAAAATCGCCAACCAGCCCGATCTCGATGGCGCCACGTTCCAGCCGGTCGTTGATCGCGGAACGCAGGTCATCAAAGGTCAGCTTTTCAAACACCGCGCGTTCGGCGAGTGAAAAGCGCGGATCATTGTCTGAAAGGATCGCACCGATCTGGCTGCCGATCGCGCCAGCGGGCGTCGCATTCAGCCGCGCGTAGAAATTGGGCAGGTAGCTGCGATACTGATTCAGCGCTTCGGTGCGATAACCTGGATGCGTCGTGAACGCGGCGAGCACCTGCATCTGCAGCGCCAGATCATCGGGCGTGGTGGCCAGATAGCCGCCTAGATAATCTTCGCCCGATCCGAAATTGAGCGACACCGTGCGCCCCGCGAAAATCGAATAGAGATCGTCGAGGCTGTGCGCCTCAAGCCCGCCACGCACAAATATGTTCATCAGGCTGGTGGCTTCGGGCTTGTCGCGCGATGCCAACAGGTTGCCGCCATCGATGCGCAACGATGCCAGCACCCGGTTCTTGTCAAAATCGGTCTGCTTAAGGTTCAGCCGCACATTGTTGGCAAAACGGATGGTGCGGATGCCCAGGTCCTCGATCAGATTGTCCTCGACAATTGCGCCCGGCGCGCCAAAATCGCGATAGGCAAAAGCGGCGGCGCTGCGCGCCGCTGGCCGTCGCACTGCGACCCGGCGGGCATCGCGCCATGCGGTGCGGACTTCATCTGCGCCACCTGTAATGTCTGCCTTGGTCGACAGATGAATCAGCGGCGCATCAAGCGTGCCGAAATCCTTGCGCAGTGCCTTCAGCAGGCGTTTGGGGGTAATCTCGCCGCGAAACGCCATATAGCGGGCCAGCTGGCTTTCGGGCGTGGTCACGATCATCCGATCCTTGGCCATGCCCATCAGCTGGTTGGCAAGGCTGTCGTTGGGCCGCGTCTGGTTGCCGCGCACCGCGTTTTCATAGCCGGTTGTGAAGTTGGCAAGCTGCTCGGCCACCTCGGCCTCGGTGAAGCCGAATTTCAGCGCGGCGCGCACCTCGCGTTCGGCGGCGGCGACCCCGCGCTGCCATTCGCCATCGCGGGTGCCGACATTCAGCACCGACTGGTTGGCGATGCGGTAGACGTCCGACCGGCCAATCGATGCCCCGACGAACGGCGCATCTTCCTGCCGTGCGATCCGCCCGAGCCTGCGCCCGACGATGTTGTAGGCGAGCGCGAGCAGCAGCTTCTCGCGGCGGTTCGCGCTGGTGTCAGGCTGATCGACAAAAGGCGAAAATCGCATGACGGTCGCCACCTCGTCGATCGCGGGGTGAGTGAAGATGTTGACCGCATCGGTGCGCGCCAGATCGATCCGGCCAAGCGACGGGGTCGGCGTCTCGCCGCGCTTGGCCTGCCAGTCAGCAAAGCGGGCGATGACCATCGCCTCCACCGCCGCCACATCGACATCGCCGACAATGATCAGGGTGGTGCGCGCAGGCGTGTAAAAGCGTTCATAAAAGCTGCGAAAGCGCGCAGCGGGCGCGGTTTCGATGACCGCCTTGTCGCCGATGGGGGAGCGGGTTGCGATTAAGGTCTCGGGCACCGTGAAATTGAACAGGGATTCACGGTTGCGTTGCGCATAATTGGCGCGGGTGCGCATTTCCGACAGGATGATGCCGCGCTCGCGATCAATTGCGTCGGCGTCGAAGCTGATCTCGCTCGCGGTCTCGCGCAGCAGGAAGAGCGCGCTGTCCACCGTGTCCGGTCTGACATTGGGCAGGTCGAGCAGATAGCCGGTCTGGTCGTAGCTGGTGAACGCGTTGGTATCCGCGCCGAACGCCAGCCCCAGCCGTTCGAGGATCTTGACCATCTCGCCTTCGGGCACATTGGTCGTGCCGTTGAACGCCATATGCTCAACAAAATGGGCAAGGCCGCGCTCGTCTTCGGCCTCGGCGGTCGAGCCGACATCGACCAGCATCCGCATGACGGCGGTTTCGGGCGGGGTCTGGTTGCGGCGGATGGCGTAGCGCATGCCATTGGCCAGCACGCCGAAATGCACATTGGGGTCGGCCTGCAGGTCGGTCTTGTCAAAGCCCCAGGCAGCGGCGACGCGTTGGTCAATGGGTTGCAGCGCGGGGCCTGCAGCGGCCACCGTTTCATTGGGCTCTGCGCTTACCGCGGGCGCGTCCAGATCGCTGGTCTGAGCACTGAGCGGTGCTGCCATGATCAACGCAAGGCCCGACGCCAGCAGAGCCAGCATCATGCGGTTTATTTGCCTGTCCTGCCGGGTGTCTCGATCCATCTCCGTCCGCATCTGGTTCTGTTTGACCAAGATGTGACATGGCGTCTGGCGCAGCGCAAGATGACGATAACGTCAATTTGCGGCGTGCGCCAGCGCATGCCTTATGCTGTTGGTTTACTTGCCGCGCCTTCTGCGGTGGCTGTCAAGATCGAGCACTTCATTGTCGCCGCCCTCGGGCAGCAGGCCCAGCCGCCGGGCGACCTCCTGATACGCCTCGACCTCGCCGCCGAGATCACGCCGGAAGCGGTCCTTGTCGAGCTTTTCGCCGGTGTCGATGTCCCACAGGCGGCAGCCGTCGGGGCTGATCTCGTCGGCCAGGATGATCCGCGAGAAATCGCCATCGAACTGGCGGCCGAACTCAAGCTTGAAATCGATCAGGCGGATGCCGATGGCCGCGAACATGCCGGACATGAAATCGTTGATGCGGATCGCCATCGACGAGATGTCCTGCATCTCTTCCTGCGTCGCCCAGCCAAAGCAGGCGATATGTTCTTCGGCGACCAGAGGATCGCCCAGCGCATCATCCTTGTAACAATATTCGATCAGCGTGTGCGGCAGCGGCTG
>NZ_JBGTFM010000067.1:0-24347 GCF_041747255.1 Blastomonas sp.
GCAGGCGCGCGCGGTGCGTGCGGTCCGGATGCGGCTCGGAGCGCCCGACGCCTCTGGACGCAGCGCGCCCGAAGCAGACCCGGACAGCGACTTCTCCGTGCCCGCCGATCTGGTGATCAAGGCTTTGGGCTTCGATCCAGAAGATTTGCCGGGCGCGTTCGGCTGCGACGACCTGTCGGTCACCCGCTGGGGGACGCTGCGGGTCGACCACCAAAGCAGCATGACCAGCCTCGACGGCGTGTTCGCCGCAGGTGACATCGTGCGCGGTGCCTCGCTGGTCGTCTGGGCAATCCGCGATGGCCGCGATGTTGCCGAGCACATGCACACGTATCTAAAAGCCAAGGCGCGCGCAGGTGCGGACAGGGTTGCGGCGTGAGGCTGTCACCTGAAGACATAGCCACGATCAAAGCGGCAGCGTCGGATGTTTTCGGGTCTGGTGTGGTGGTCCGCCTGTTCGGCAGCCGTCGTTTCGATGAGCTGGAAGGCGGCGACCTCGATCTACATGTCGAGACGGACGCGAATGACGAGGTCGATAGCCAGTTACGCGATATGCGGAGTCGGCTCTGGGCCAGGTTGCCTTATGACAAGATTGATATTCTGGTGTCCCGCCGGGGAGTCACGCCTCGAGGGTTCGAAAGGATCGCCTATCGCGATGGCATCGTGTTGTGACTCCCGAGCAGGAAATTCTCGAAGATGCGCTAGTCGCGTTGCGGCAACGTCAGCAACGTTTCCGCGAGGAACTGGCGGACCACGCGCAAGTCTTCCCGTTGTCGCTCGACAACCTGCCGCCCGATACGCTCGCCATGCGTACGCACCTGGCGGCTTTTGCCAAGCGTTACGAAATGACCCAGGACCAGATCGTCCGCCGATTGTTCCGGTCCGTTGCTGCCGTCACCGGTATCGTGGTGCGCGCCAAAGGTATCGGCGAGTTAATTGAAACGATGCACGCGCTTGGCATCGTTGAGGATGTCGACAAATGGCATCAGATTACCAGAGTGCGAAACGAGCTTGCACATGATTATGCGCTGACCGTCCCAGAACTCGCCCGATGCATCAATGAAGCGTGGGATTTCTCACCCGACCTCATTGCGATGATCGACAAAGTTGATCGCTATGTTGCCGAACGAACCCTGCTTGCGGATAAAGATCATGACTGAGAGCCTTATGGACACTGAACGCAACCGCCTTGCCCTTGAGGGCATGTATCGCCCTGATTACGAGAGCGATGCCTGTGGTGTCGGGCTGGTCGCGGCGACCGATGGCGTTGCTTCGCGGCGTGTGGTGGAGAGCGCCATCGATGCGTTGAAGGCTGTGTGGCATCGCGGCGCAGTCGATGCCGATGGCATGACTGGCGATGGCGCGGGGATCCATGTCGATCTGCCGGTGCGCTTCTTTGACGATGCGATCGCCGACAGCGGCCACAAAGTGCTGCCCAACAAGCTCGCGGTGGGTATGATATTTTTGCCGCGCACCGATTTGCAGGCGCAGGAAACCTGCCGCACTATTGTGGAAAGCGAAGTTATCGAGGCGGGCTATACGATCTATGGCTGGCGGCAGGTGCCGGTGGATATCTCGGTGATCGGCGACAAGGCCCAGCGCACCCGGCCCGAGATCGAGCAGATCATGATTGCCGGCCCGATGCCGGGCGTGCAGGACAATATCGAATTTGAAAAGATGCTTTATCTCGTCCGCCGCAGGATCGAGAAAAAGGTCATCGAAGCGCAGATCAACGACTTTTACATCTGCTCGCTGTCGTGCCGCTCGATCATCTACAAGGGGCTGTTCCTCGCCGAAAGCCTGTCGGTGTTCTTCCCCGACCTAACCGACCGTCGCTTTGAGAGCCGGATCGCGATTTTCCACCAGCGCTATTCCACCAACACCTTTCCGCAATGGTGGCTGGCGCAGCCATTCCGCTGTCTCGCCCACAATGGCGAGATCAACACCATTCGCGGCAACAAGAACTGGATGAAAAGCCACGAGATCAAGATGGCGAGCCTCGCGTTCGGTGAGAACAGCGAGGACATCAAGCCGGTGATCCCGGCGGGCGCATCGGACACGGCGGCGCTTGACGCGGTGTTCGAGGCGATCTGCCGGTCGGGTCGCGAAGCCCCCACTGCCAAGATCATGCTGGTGCCCGAAGCGTGGCAGGGCGATCAGGTGCTGCCGCCTGAACACCGCGCAATGTACGAATATATGGCGAGCGTCATGGAGCCATGGGATGGCCCGGCGGCGCTGGCGATGACCGATGGCCGCTGGGCGGTGGCCGGGGTGGACCGCAACGCGCTGCGCCCCTTGCGTTATAGCGTGACCAGTGACAAGCTGCTCGTCATCGGCTCTGAGACCGGCATGGTCGTGCTGCCCGAAAGCAACATTATCGAGAAGGGGCGGCTTGGTCCCGGCGAGATGATCGCGGTCGATCTGCACGAAGGCCGTTTTTACCACGACCGCGAGATCAAGGACCGGATCGCGGCCGAACAGCCGTATCAGCAACTCGTCAGCGGATTTCGCACCGTCGCGGATCTTGCCCCGCTCAGCGGTGACCCGATGCCCGCCTTTACGCGCGCCGAACTCACCCGGCGGCAGGTCGCAGCGGGGCTGACCATCGAGGACATGGAGGCCATCCTCTCGCCGATGGCCGAGGACGGCAAGGAAGCCATCGGATCAATGGGCGATGATACCCCGCTCGCTGTCGTCAGCACCAAGCCGCGCCCGATTGCGCAATTTTTCCGCCAGAATTTCAGCCAGGTCACCAACCCGCCAATCGACAGCTTGCGCGAGCGGCATGTGATGAGCCTGAAGACCCGATTCTCCAACCTCGCCAACATTCTTGAGCAGGACAGCCAAAACGAACGCGTGCTGGTGCTTGAAAGCCCGGTGCTGGTGGCCAGCGAATGGGCGCAGCTGAAGATCGATTTTGGCAGCAATGTTGCGGAGATCGATTGCACATTCCCTGCCGAGGGCGGGCTGGAGCAGTTGCGCGCAGCGATAGCGCGTCTGCGCAACGAAGCGGAGCAGGCGGTGCGCGAAGGTTGCACCGAGCTGTTCTTGACCGACGAGAATATCGATGAAAACACCATCGGCGTGCCGATGATCCTGGCGGCGGCGGCGGTGCACACGCATCTGGTGCGCAAGGGGCTGCGTTCGTTTGCATCGGTTAACGTGCGGTCTGCCGAATGTCTTGATACGCACCATTTCGCGGTGCTGATCGGCGTTGGTGCCACGACCGTCCACGCGTGGCTCACCGAGGCAAGCATCGCCGACCGCCATGCGCGCGGCTTGTTTGGTGATTTGTCGCTGGACAAATGCGTCGCCAATTATCGCAAGGCGATCAACGAGGGGCTGCTCAAGATCATGTCCAAGATGGGCATCGCGGTGATCAGCAGCTATCGCGGCGGTTACAACTTTGAGGCGGTCGGCCTCAGCCGTGCTTTGGTCAACGATCTGTTTCCGGGCATGCCGTCGAAAATCTCGGGCGAAGGCTATGCCTCGCTGCATCTCAACGCCAAGTTGCGCCATGATGCGGCGTGGGACAGCATGGTCGCCCGGCTGCCCATCGGCGGTTTTTACAAGCAGCGCGATGGCGGCGAGGCGCACGCCTATTCGGCGGGGCTTATGCATCTGCTGCAGACCGCAGTCGGCAAGGACAGCTATTCGCAGTATCTGCAATTTGCCGAAGGTGTGCGCCAGCTGCCGCCGGTCTATCTGCGTGATCTGATGGAGTTCAACTACGCCCCGCGTCCGGTGCCGATTGACGAGGTCGAATCGATTACCAAAATCCGCAAACGGTTTGTGACACCGGGCATGTCGCTCGGCGCGCTGTCGCAGGAGGCGCACGAAACGCTTGCCATCGCGATGAACCGTATCGGCGCGAAGGCGGTGTCGGGCGAAGGCGGCGAGTCTGCCGAACGCTATGTGCCCTATGACAATGGTGACAATGCCAACAGCGCGGTCAAGCAGATCGCCTCGGGCCGTTTCGGCGTCACGGCGGAGTACTTGGGCGCGTGCGAAGAGATCGAGATCAAGGTCGCGCAAGGGGCCAAGCCCGGCGAGGGAGGCCAGCTGCCGGGCTTCAAGGTCACCGAATATATCGCCAAGCTGCGCCATTCAACGCCCGGTGTGACGCTGATCAGCCCCCCGCCGCACCACGATATCTACTCGATCGAGGATCTGGCGCAGCTGATCTATGACCTGAAGCAGATCAACCCCAACGCGCGGGTGTGTGTCAAGCTTGTCTCGGCAGCCGGCATCGGCACGATTGCCGCCGGCGTCGCCAAGGCCCATGCCGATGTCATCCTGATCGCGGGCAATGTCGGCGGCACCGGCGCGAGCCCGCAAACCAGCATCAAATATGCCGGAACGCCGTGGGAAATGGGGCTGTCGGAGGCCAATCAGGTGCTGACCCTCAACGGTCTGCGCCACCGGGTGAAGCTGCGCACCGATGGCGGCCTAAAGACCGGGCGCGATATCGTGATCGCCGCGATCCTCGGCGCGGAAGAGTTCGGCATTGGCACCCTGTCGCTGGTGGCGATGGGTTGCATCATGGTGCGCCAGTGCCACTCCAACACCTGCCCGGTGGGCGTGTGCGTGCAGGATGAGCGCCTGCGCGCCAAGTTTACCGGCACGCCCGAAAAGGTCATCAACCTGATGACCTTTATCGCCGAGGAAGTGCGCGAGATTTTGGCGCGGCTGGGCTTTCGCAGCCTTGATGAGATCATCGGCCGCACCGATCTGCTGCGGCAGGTGAGCCGGGGGGCCGAGCATCTCGATGATCTCGACCTGAACCCCATCCTCGCCAAGGTCGATGTGGCGGACGACCAGCGGCGGTTCAACCTTGATACCTGGCGCAATGCCGTGCCCGACAGCCTTGACGCGCTGATCCTGAAGGATGCGCGGCCGGTGTTCGACCGGCGCGAGAAGATGCAGTTGACATACAACGTGCGCAATACGCACCGGGCCGTTGGCACCCGGCTTTCGGCAGAGATCACGCGCATCTATGGCATGAAGGCGCTTGATGAAGGGCACGTCCGCATCCGCCTGCGCGGATCGGCGGGCCAGTCTCTGGGTGCATTCCTGTGTCAGGGCATCACGCTGGAGGTGTTCGGCGATGCCAATGATTATGTCGGCAAGGGGCTGTCGGGCGGCACGATCATCGTGCGGCCCACGGTCAGCTCGCCTTTGGTCAGCCATGCCAACACGATCATCGGCAACACAGTGCTCTATGGCGCGACGGCGGGCAAGCTGTTTGCCGCTGGCCAGGCGGGCGAGCGCTTTGCGGTGCGCAACTCGGGCGCGCACGTCGTGGTCGAAGGCTGCGGCGCGAATGGCTGCGAGTATATGACCGGCGGCATGGCAGTGATTCTGGGCGAGACCGGCAGCAATTTTGGCGCAGGGATGACCGGCGGCATGGCATTCGTGCTCGACCGACATGCCCGGTTCGCAGGCCAGGCCAACCCTGAATCGATCATTTGGCAGCGGATTGACAGCGCCTATTGGGAGGAGCTTTTGACCGGGTTGATCGCCGAACATATCGACGCGACCGACAGCAAATGGGCGGCGGAAATCCTGCGCAACTGGGACCGCTATCGCCACCAGTTCTGGCAGGTCTGCCCTCGAGAAATGCTCACCCGGCTCGACCAGCCTTTGAGCGATGCGGTGGCCATCGAGGCGGCGGAGTAAGCGGCGGGCTAAGCCGGTGGTTGGCGCACCGCGTGCCATCCACCGAAAAATTGTGCGACCGCCCGCCACGACAGGTGGACGGCATGTCATGGCTGGGGCATGGATGCTGGCATGTGGCAGCTGTTCCAATTCACCCTGTGTCCGTTTTCTCGCAAAGTGCGCCTGCTGCTGGGTGAAAAGGGCATTGGCTATGAGCTGGTGCGCGAATCGCCCTGGGACATGCGCGACGAGTTTCTTGAAAAGAACCCAGCCGGGCGGACCCCGGTGATGGAACACAGCGACGGGCGCCCCGCGCTGTGCGACAGCTGGGCGATCTGCGAGTATTTTGAGGAAACGGTTGCGAAGAACCCGATGATCAACGGGTCAGCCGCCAATCGCGCTGAAATCCGCCGACTGGTCGCGTTTTTTGATGAGCAGTTCTACGGTGATGTCGTGGCGCCGCTGATGATGGAGCGGATGCGCAAGCGGCTGATCTATCGCCAGCCGCCCGATGGCCGCGTGCTGCGCGAGGCGATGCGGCTGGCCAACACCCATCTCGATTATGTTGACTGGCTGATTGATCATAACAGCTGGGTGGCAGGCGCGACGATGAGCCTGGCCGATCTGTCCGCCGCCGCGCATATCTCCATCGCCGATTATCTGGGCGGCATCGACTGGCTCGCCCACCCGCAGACCGCCGACTGGTATCGAAAGTTCAAATCACGGCCCTCGTTTCGTCCGTTGCTGGCCGAACGGATGGAAGTGATCAAGCCGCCGCCGCATTATGAGGAAGCGGACTTTTGATCGGTTGACCCGGTTTACAGCACGAACTTGAGCGCCAGAAATCCCCCGACGAACAGCACGCCGACCACCGTCGTCGCCAGAGCGAAGTTACGATCGATCCACGTCTGCATCGGCTGGCCGAATTTCCACAGCAGCGCGGCCACCAGAAAGAACCGCGCCGAGCGGGCGATGACCGATGCGCCGATGAGAACGTAAAGCGGCATCGCGGTTGCGCCTGCGGCAATCGTGATGACCTTGAAGGGCAGGGGGGTGAACCCGGCGAGCAGCACGATCAACCAGCCCTGCTCGTTGAAGCTGATCTTGAACGCTTCGAACTTGTCGCTCAGCCCGTAAAGGTCAAGAATGACTCGGCCCACGGTTTCAAACAGGAAATAGCCAATGGCATAGCCCAGCAACGCGCCAAGCACCGAGGCAATGGTGCAGATCAGCGCATAGCGGAACGCCCGTTCGGGGCGGGCAAGGCACATCGGGGCCAGCATCACATCGGGCGGAATCGGGAAAAAGCTGGATTCGATGAAGCTGATAGCTGCAAGCCAGTGCGGGGCCTTGTCATGCGCCGCCTTGGCAAGGGTCCAGTGGTAAAGCCGTTTCAGCATTCGCTTTGCAAAACCTTGGGTCGATTTTCGCCGCCCTGGTGGCTGCGAACGCGCCGCTTATGGCGTTCCCGCGCACCATGGCAAGCCATTTCGCCCAAGATGGCGGATCGTTGGCCAGCCCACTCTGGTTGTTTCATTGCAGTGCACTATGGTTTAGGGGGAGCAATGATTGATTGTTCCACCTGCGTCGTGCGCAACCGCGCGATCTGCGCCAGCCTGACGACTGAAGAGCTCGCGCTGCTCGGCAAGATGGCGCGGCGGCAGCGCGTCAAGTCAGGGCACACCTTGCTGTGGGAGGGCGATGACGCCCCGGTTGTCGCCAATGTGCTCGAAGGCGTGTTGAAGCTCGTGGTCGCAGCTTCTGACGGGCGCGAGCAGATTGTTGGCGTTGTCTTTCCATCGGACTTCATAGGACGCCCGTTCGGCAAGGAAAGCCCCTATACCGTTACCGCAATGACAGATGCCGAGGTGTGCATCTTCAACCGCAACAGCTTTGACGAATTTGCCAGCCAACACCCCGATTTGCAGCAGAAGCTGCTGCGCCGCACGCTCGATGAGCTTGATCGGGCGCGGCACTGGATGATGCTGCTCGGGCGCAAGTCCGCAGCCGAGAAGGTCGCCTCGTTCCTGCTCGAAATGTCCGAACGCATCAGCGGTCAGGGCTGTGACAGCGCCAATGCGCAAAATGTGTTCGAGCTGCCCTTCGGTCGCCAGCAGATTGCCGACATTCTTGGGCTGACCATCGAGACGACCAGCCGCCAGTTGACGCGGATGCGCGGCGAAGGTGTGCTCGGCCTGCCATCACGCCGCGAGATCGTGATCCACGACCGCGCGGCGATGGCAGAGATGGCAGGCTGAAAGCGCCAACGGTTGATTAGAAGCGGAAGCCCATCCCGGCGCTGATCACCCACGGATCAAGCGTGTGCCGGGTGCGCAGCACTTCAACATTGCCTGCAGACCAGCTGGCGAGCGGGCGCATGATATAGCGCTTGGCATCGAGCGAGACGAATATGCCCTTGGGGTTGAGCGGAATATCAACGCCCGCCTGCAGCGCAACGCCGAACGTGTCGTTGACCTTTTGGCTGGTCGCGCCAAGTGCCCGCGCCGTCGCGCCAGGCTTTTCATCAATGAAGATGAAGTAGCTGGGGCCAGCACCGATATAGGGGCGGATGCCGCCTGCCTTGCCGAAATGATATTTCAGCGTGAGCGTCGCGGGAATGATCTTGGCGTCGGAAACAAGGCCAGTGTCGGCCAGCGCGCCGCGTCCATCGACATCATGCTGGGTCACGCCGGCGATGGTTTCCACCGAGACCGCATCAGTAAAGAAATATTCGACTGCAATTGTCGGGATGACATTGTCATTGGCCTTGGTCTGGCTGCCCGCTGGCAGGCCGAGCGTGTCCAGCTTGACGTCCCTGGTCTTGCCATCGGGCGCGACCAGCGTCGCCATGACCTTGAAATGCACCTCGCCACTCTGGGCGATGGCCTGGCCAGGCCATGCTGCGGCAAGCGCGAGGGCGGCGACCGGCAGATATTGGGTTTTCATGATTGGCGTTCCTCTTTTGGTGGCGCCGTCACTGCGCCGCAGCGCCGCTGCCTGCATTGATCCGGCGCAACGATTTCGTTGATCAGGATCAATGATCTGGCGACGCTGAACGCCCATCAGCCCTGCATGACAGCGCGGCCTGTGGGCGGCGCGTACAGGGATGAGCAACATGGACGGTCTGGTAATTAAAGCGGGAAGCTGGCTGGGGCTGGCGCTGCTCGCGCTGGTCATGGCGGTGTTTGCGGTCGATACGCCGTTTGCGGTGCATATGATGATTGTGATGTTCGCGTGCCTGCTGGTGTTGTGGTTCACGATGTCGCGCGCCGATTATGCCGCCATCGCACGCGGGATATTGAAAGCACCCGCCGATGAGGGTGCTTATGATGATGACCCGATCCGCTGGGGCGTCATCGCCACCTTGTTCTGGGGCCTCGCGGGCATGCTCGCCGGTGTTTACATCGCCTCACAGCTTGCCTTTCCGGCGCTCAACCTCAATTTCGAATACACCACCTTCGGGCGGTTGCGCCCGCTCCACACATCAGCGGTCGTCTTTGCCTTTGGCGGCAACGCGCTGATCGCGACCAGCTTTTATGTTGTGCAACGCACCTGCCGCGCGCGCCTTGCGTTCCCGGCGCTCGCCCGGTTCGTGTTCTGGGGCTATCAGCTGTTCATCGTGCTCGCCGCCACTGGATATCTGATGGGGGTGACCGCAGCCAAGGAATATGCCGAACCCGAATGGTATGTCGATCTGTGGCTGACCGTCGTCTGGCTCGCCTATCTGGCCGTGTTCGTCGGCACCATCGTCAAGCGCCGCGAGCCGCATATTTATGTGGCCAACTGGTTCTATCTCGCGTTCATCATCACCATCGCGATGCTGCACGTGGTCAACAACCTGTCGATGCCTGCGAGCATTTTCGGATCGAAGAGCTACTCGGCCTTCGCAGGTGTGCAGGATGCACTGACCCAGTGGTGGTATGGCCATAACGCGGTCGGATTTTTCCTGACCGCAGGCTTCCTGGCAATGATGTATTATTTCGTGCCCAAGCAGGCAGAGCGCCCGGTCTACAGCTATCGTCTGTCGATCATCCACTTCTGGTCGCTGATCTTCCTGTATATCTGGGCAGGCCCGCATCACCTGCATTACACCGCGCTGCCCGATTGGGCGCAGACGCTGGGCATGGTGTTCTCGATCATGTTGTGGATGCCCAGCTGGGGCGGGATGATCAACGGTCTGATGACGCTGAATGGTGCGTGGGACAAGATCCGCACCGATCCGATCATCCGCATGATGGTCATGGCGCTCGCTTTCTATGGCATGAGCACCTTTGAAGGCCCGGTGATGTCGATCAAATGGGTCAACTCGATGTCGCATTACACCGACTGGACTGTCGGCCATGTGCACTCCGGCGCATTGGGCTGGAACGGCATGATCACCTTCGCCTGTGTCTATTATCTGGTGCCGCGCCTGTGGGGTCGCACCCGGCTTTACAGCCTGCGCATGGTCAACTGGCACTTCTGGCTGGCGACCATCGGCATCGTTTTTTACGCCGCCTCGATGTGGGTGGCGGGCATCATGCAGGGGCTGATGTGGCGCGAATATGGGGCTGACGGCTATCTGGTCTACAGCTTCGTCGAAAGCGTCGCGGCGATGCACCCGATGTATCTGATCCGCGCCACCGGCGGCCTGCTGTATCTGGCCGGGTTCATCATCATGATCGTCAACGTCTGGGCAACGCTCGCGGGCCGTATCCGCGATGAAAAGCCGATGACCGAGACGCCCCACAACGCTGCAGCCGATCGCCCGATCCCCGCGCCAGCGCTCGCAAAAGGAGCCTGATCATGGCTGAGCCCACCAGCAAACCTCCAGGCGAATCGCGTTTCAGCCACAAGAAGCTCGAACGCAATGTCACCCTGCTTGGCTTCGGCGCTCTGGTCGCCGTTGCCATCGGCGGCATCGTCGAGATCGCGCCGCTGTTCTGGATCGACAACACCATCGAGAAGGTCGACGGGATGCGCCCCTACACCCCGCTCGAACTGTCGGGTCGCAACATCTATATGCGCGAAGGCTGCTACACCTGCCACAGCCAGATGATCCGCCCGTTCCGCGACGAGGTGGAACGCTATGGCCATTACAGCCTGGCTGCCGAGAGCATGTACGATCACCCTTTTCAATGGGGGTCCAAGCGCACAGGGCCGGATCTGGCGCGCGTTGGCGGGCGCTATTCGGACGAATGGCACCGCGCGCACCTGATCGACCCGCGCAGCGTCGTGCCTGAATCGATCATGCCGCCCTATGCGTTTCTCGCCGACAAGGAGCTGAAGGCTGGCGACATGTCCAACGACCTGACCGCGCTGTCGCGGGTTGGCGTTCCGTATACCAAGGCCGCAATCGCCGCAGCTAATGCAGACCTGAGGGCGCAGGCCGATCCAGATGCCGATGGCGCGGCCGATCTGCAGGCGCGTTATCCCAAGGCGCAGGTGCGTGATTTTGACGGCGATCCTGACCGGATCACCGAGATGGATGCGCTCATCGCCTATCTGCAGATGCTCGGCACGCTGGTGGATGTCGAAAAGGCCGCGCCGCAGGATCAGGGCGCTGCACCTGCCGCTCCAGAAGGGGGCAAGCAGCCATGACCTACGATGACCTTCGCCATTTTGCTGACAGCTGGGGATTGTTGTTCATGACCCTGCTGTTCCTGTTCCTCGTGACATGGCCGCTGCGCAAGAGCGCGCGCCAGCACCATGAGGACGCCGCCAACATGATCTTCAAGGACGACGACAATGTCTGACAATTCGCGCATTGACGAACCGACCGGCACCAAAACAGTCGGCCATGAATGGGACGGCATCGAAGAGCTGGATACACCCATGCCGCGCTGGTGGCTGTGGACCCTTTATGCCACCATCGCCTGGTCGGCGGTTTATGTGGTGCTCTACCCCGCATGGCCGATGGTCAACAGCGCCACCCAGGGCGTGCTCGGCTGGACCAGCCGGGGCGATCTGGAAAAGGAGATGGCGGGCCATGCCGCGCGGCGTGCGCCGATCTTCAATGCCATCGCCGCCACAGCGATCACCGATCTGCCCGCCCGGCCCGAGTTGTTCGAAGCTGCAATCCAGGGCGGCAGCGCTGCGTTCAAGGTGCATTGCGTGCAGTGCCATGGTGCAGGCGGCGCAGGCGTTGTCGGCCTGTATCCAAGCCTGACCGATGACGATTGGCTGTGGGGCGGAGACCTTGCCAATATCGAGACCACGCTGATTCACGGCATCCGCAACCCTGACCACGACCAGACCCGACTTAGCCAGATGCCCGCTTTTGGCCGTGATGGCATTTTGGACAGCGCCGCGATCAACGATCTGGTGAGCCACGTCCGCGTGATCAGTCGGCAGGAGAAACCGAGCGCTGCTTCCGCGCGCGGTGCCACACTGTACGAGGTCAACTGCGTTGTATGTCACGGCACCAACGGCGAAGGCATCCGCGAACTCGGCGCACCCAAGTTGACCGATGCGGTCTGGCTTTATGGCGGCAATCGCGAGGCCATCGCCAAGACCATCCACAACCCGCGCAACGGTGTGATGCCGCGCTGGAACGACAAGCTGGACGCGGTGACGATCCGCATGCTCGCCGCCTATGTCCATTCGTTGGGCGGTGGCGAGGACGCCCCGGCACTGGCCGCGCCCGCCGCGGCAGAAGCAGCTGCAGCAGCCGACAAGGCCCCGGCGAATGGCTAATCCAGACATTCTTGCGGGCAGCGGTGGCCCGCTTTATGCAGCACGCAAGGGCGTCTATCCCAAGAAGGTGGATGGCACGTTCCGTCGCCTGAAATGGGCGATCATGGCCGTCGCGCTGCTGATCTATTATGCAACGCCGTGGATTCGCTGGGACCGCGGCCCTTATGCGCCCGATCAGGCGGTGCTGATCGATCTTGCAGGCCGCCGCTTTTACATGTTCCAGATCGAAATCTGGCCGCATGAATTCTATTATGTCGCGGGTCTGCTGATCATGGCGGGAATCGGCCTGTTTCTGGTGACCAGCGCCGTTGGTCGTGCCTGGTGTGGCTATGCCTGTCCGCAAACCGTGTGGACCGATCTGTTCCAGCATGTCGATCGGATGGTCGATGGCGATCGCAACGCGCAGATTCGCCTCGCCAATGGCGCATGGACGCCGGAGAAGATCGCCAAACGCGCTGCCAAATATGCCATCTACCTTGCTATCGCGTTCTGGACGGGCGGCGCGTGGATCATGTATTTCGCCGATTCGCCGACGCTCACCCGCGATTTCTGGGCAGGCGACGCTGCCTTCGTCGCTTATGGCACCGTCGCCGCGCTCACCGCGACCACTTTTATCCTCGGCGGCTTCATGCGCGAGCAAGTGTGCATCTATATGTGCCCCTGGCCGCGCATCCAGACCGCGATGATGGACGAGAAATCGCTGCTGGTCACCTACAAGGACTGGCGCGGCGAACCGCGGGGCAGCGTCAAGAAGGCGCTGGCGCATCCCGGATCGCTTGGCGACTGTGTCGATTGCAACCAGTGCGTCGCGGTGTGCCCCACCGGCATCGATATCCGCGAAGGGCCGCAGATTGGCTGCATCACCTGCGCCTTGTGCATTGATGCCTGCGACACCGTGATGGCGCAGATCGGTCGCCCGCGCGGGCTGATCGATTATTGCGCGCTCGATGATGTCGCGGTCGAAAAGGCTGGCGGCATTGCGCCGCCGGTCAGCAAGACGCTGCTGCGCCCACGCCTGATGATCTACCTCGCCATATGGAGCGCAATCGGCGCGGCGATGCTGTTTTCGCTGGGTGAGCGCACCCGGCTGGACCTTGCCGTGCAGCACGAACGCAGCCCGCTCTATGTGCAGCTTTCCGATGGCGAGATCCGCAACAATTATACGCTCAAGCTGCGCAACATGGAAATGCGTCCGCGCGAGGTTGCGATCACGGTGAGCGATTTGCCCGGCGCGCAGCTGTGGACCGAGGCCGGATCGCGCGACACAGCAAGCCAACGCGTCGAGATGATGCTGCCAGCCAACAGCGTGACCCGTGTTCGGCTGTTTGTCGCTGCGCCCGCGCTGGGGCCGGTGCGACAGGACTTTACCATCGAAACGCATGGCCGCGATGGCGACAAACGCGGCGACACCGATACCATCCAATTTGACCGGCCGGAGATACAATGATGAGCAAGCAGCGTGCGATCAGGCCGTTTACCGGCTGGCATATGACCGCCATTCTTGTCGGGTTTTTCGCGGTCATCATGGCGGTAAATTTCACCATGGCGCGGATGGCGATGACGACCTTTGGCGGCAAGGTGGTGGAAAACAGTTATGTTGCCAGCCAGCAGTTCAACGACCAGCTGGACCGCGCCGCCGCACAGGATGCGCTGGGCTGGGATGAAGCGATCACGCTGGATGCGGACCGCCATGTGCGCATTGCATTGAGCAAAGCGGGCCAGCCGCTCGCCATTAACGGCGTGACCGCCACGCTCAGTCACCCGCTGGGGCGCCTTCCGGCGGTGCCGTTGCGCTTTGTCGCCGATGGCAGCGGGGGCATGCGCTCGGTCGAGCCGGTGATACTGGGCCGCTGGCGGATCGATGCAGCGGTGCGTGCGGGCGCTGACGAAGCCCTCTACCGGAGCGACCTGCAATGACCGCCGTGACCACCGCTGCCCTGATCGAGCGCGATTTCGCGGTGCCCGACATCCGTTGCGCCGGGTGCATATCCAAGCTGGAGCAGGGGCTGGTGCGCGATTCCCGGATCAGCTCCGCGCGCGTCAACTTTACTGAAAAGCGGGTGCATGTCTCTTGCGCCGCCGATGCGCAGCTGCCCGACCTGCTGGGCGCATTCACCTCTCTGGGCTTTGAGGCGCATCCGATTGGCGAAGGGACGCAGGAGGTGGACGCAGACGCCGCCAGCAGCCGCGAGCTGTTGCGCGCGGTTGCGGTCTCGGGCTTTGCGATGATGAACATCATGCTGCTGTCGGTTTCGGTCTGGTCGGGCGCGGCGGGGCCGACACGCGATCTGTTCCACTGGCTCTCGGCGATGATCGCTTTGCCGACGATAGCCTATGCGGGCCGCCCGTTCTTCCGCTCGGCCTGGCGCGCGCTCCGCCATGGCCACACCAACATGGACGTGCCGATCAGCATCGGCGTGACGCTCGCTACCGCGCTCAGCCTTTATGAGACCGCGACGCACGGGGCCCATGCGTATTTCGACAGTGCGGTGATGCTGCTGTTTTTCCTGCTGTGTGGTCGCTGGCTCGACAGCGTGATGCGCGACCGCGCGCGCGGCGGGGTCACTGCTTTGCTGCGCAACATGGGCACCGGCGCGATGGTTCTCGAAGGCAAGGGTGACAATGGGGGCACCAGCCGCTGGGTAGACGCCACCGCGCTGCAACCCGGCATGGTGATGCTGGTCGCGGCGGGCGAGCGACTGGCGGCCGATGGCGTGATCATCGCGGGCAAAAGCCGCATCGACCTGTCGCTGCTCACCGGTGAAAGCGCGCCGCAGGATGCCGGGATTGATGACACTGTCCACGCGGGCACGCTCAATCTTGAAACCCCGGTTCGCGTTCGCGTCACCGCTGCGGGCACCGATACCGCAATCGCCGATATCGCGCGGCTGATGGGCGAGGCGTCGCAGGGCAAATCGCGCTACGTGCGCATCGCTGATCGTGCCGCGCGCCTTTATGCCCCCGCCGTCCACGCGCTGGCGCTGCTGGCGTTTGTCGGCTGGATGCTGGCGGGCGTGGGTTTCCACCAGAGCTTGCTGATTGCGGTCGCGGTGCTGATCATCACCTGCCCATGCGCTTTGGGCCTGGCTGTACCTGCTGCGCAGATCGTGGCGGCGGGCGCGCTTATGAAGGTGGGTGTGCTGATCAAGGATGGCTCCGCGCTCGAACGGCTGGCCGAGGTCGACCGCGCGCTGATCGACAAGACCGGCACGCTGACGCTGGGCAGGCCGGTGGTGACGAACATCGAACATATCGGGGTGACGATCCGATCGCTGCTGCTCGCGCTCGCGCGTGCCAGCCGGCATCCGCTCAGCACCGCGCTGACGCATGATCTCACCGCACAGGGGGTCCAGGCGGCGGACGTGCTGAACATCCGCGAGACCCCCGGCTTTGGTGTTGAGGCCGAATGGCAGGGGCAGGTCATCACGCTGGGCCGTCCGCAGTCCGCCGCCGCCAGCAGCGAACTGGCAACGCAGCTTGCCATTGATGGCACACCGGATGCCACGATTAACTTCGCCGACCAGCTGCGCCCCGATGCGCGTCCCGCCATCGATGCGCTGCGCGACGAAGGCATCGATGCGATGATTTTGTCGGGCGACCGAGCAGAAGCTGTGGCCCCGGTGGCGCAGGCGCTGGGCCTGACCGCGCAGACAGGGATGAGCCCGCAGGACAAGCTCGCCGCCATCGCGCGGCAGAGTGCGGGTGGGCACAAGGTACTGATGATCGGTGATGGCCTCAACGATGGTCCCGCGCTGGCCGCTGGCCATGCCTCGATGGCGCCGGGGTCAGCGAGCGATGTCGGCAAGAATGCATCGGACTGCATCTTCCTGGGCGACCGGCTGATGCCCGTGGTTGACACAATCCGAATGGCGCGGCGCACCCAGGCAATTGTTCGGCAGAACTTCGCACTCGCCATAGGCTACAACGTGGTCGCCGTGCCGCTGGCATTCATGGGACTGGTGACGCCGCTGGTGGCGGCGCTCGCGATGTCGGGCTCATCGCTGATCGTGGTCAGCAACGCGCTGCGCCTGAGGAGGGCTCTCAAGTGAACGGTCTGCTCGTGCTCATCCCTGTTGCACTGACGCTCGGCCTGGCTGGCCTCGCCGCATTCTTCTGGTCGCTCAAACGCGGCCAGTTCGATGACATGGACGGCGCAGCGCTGCGCATTTTCGTCGAGGATGAGGCCGACATAGCGAGCATGAACAACGATAAGGTGCCCAAGGCATGACCATGGACCTGCTCAGCGCATCCCTTCTCGCCGTCGCCTTGATCCACGCCCCGTTGGCGCAAAGGGCGCAGCTGATTGCGGTGAGCAACTGCAACGGCGGCAAGTCACTGCTGGTCATTCCGGGCGATGATAAAGCACCACGCCAAAACAGCGGCGATGACTGCGCGAAGGCGTGCCACGCGATGAATGAGCGACGCGGCAAGAGTGCGGGAAAAAAAATGACAGGTTGCGGATAAGGCGCTAACCAGCGGCGTCCGCTTCACACGCGCTGCCCGGCTAATGGTCATTCGCTGCTTAATGTCCAGAATGCAGCAATCAACGCGGCCGTCGCGCCCGCCAGAGCCCATGCCAGAAGCCGGATACGCATCGGTTTGACCGACGCCACATGGTGCGCATCAAGACGGCTGATGATTGCGCACGCGCGCCGCTCGGCTGATACGAAAATGGCGATGGCAATAAGCAGAAACACGGTGGCAATCAGCTTGGGTGCCCAGGTTGGCTCAATCGCGCGGAACAATGCGTTGAAGCCAAGCCCGATGCCGACGGCCGCCATTCCGGTGCGCAGCCATCCGGCAAAGCTGCGTTCATGGGCCAGCACCGTGCGATCTTCGGCGAGATCAGTGCGATCCTCGGCAAGCTCGTTGCGATCGGTGTTGCTCATGTCTGGCGTTCAGGAAATGCGGTGCGGGCACCAGCTTTTGACCTTGCAATCACGCTGAAAGTTCCATCGGTTTCCAGCACGACGGCGGCGACATCGTCCAGATCGCCAAGGCCGGCGCCGCGCACGGCACACAGAACTTCTTCGCGGGTGACGCGTTCTTTCCGAAGCGCCTCGCGATCAATCGTCCCATCGATAAGCAGGCATCTGGCATCGGACTTGGCGAGATCTTCAACAGCATTGAAGCGCACCGACAGCGCCGCGATGGCATATTGCAACACCACCAGCACCAAAAATGCGGTCATGCCCTTGGCCAGCGTGACATCCTTGGACAGAAGGATGGTCGCAAGGATAGATCCGAGAGCCACGGTAACAACCAGATCAAATGCGCTCATCTTAGCGAGCGTGCGTTTGCCACCCACTCGCAGGATTATGATGATCGCAATATAGGCCAGAGCGCCCAATATCAGGACGCGGATCACCTCGTCCCAGCTGCTGAAGAACATTATCTATTCCCTGTGCGCGCCTTTGTGGGGCGTGCCGGGTGCTGCCGCGATCAGCAGCACCCGTCTCGACATTCAGTCGGCCATTGCGTCAATGTTGATGTTGTTCTCGGCCAGCTTGGTCATGTATTCGTCACCGCCATAAATTTCCTTGGTGACCTTATCGAGCGCCTTGACCGCCTTCTTGTTGCCAAGAGCGCCGGCGAAGGCGGCAGCGGTCCCAAACCCGGCGATGCCATAATGGCTCATGCGCTGGTATTGCGCGATGATCACCGCGTCGAGCACGGGGCCCTTGTCGGGAGCTTCTTCGGTGGTGTGCTTGATCGCTTCGGCGACAAGGCCTTCCATGCCCCTGCAATGCTCTTTCTTGACCTTCTCGTCTGATTCCTCGAGCAGATCCTTGAGCATCTGCGTATGCGTGGCAATGCCCTCCTGCGACTTGGTGAGCATTTCCTTGAGGGCAGGATCGCTCACCTTCGGCGTCATCTTTTTCAACGCCTTGGCCATCTGGTCATTGGCAGACCAAAGATCCTGGAGTTCGCCAGTATAAAGGTCGGTCAGGTTTTCAGGTGCAGACATGGGGGTTCTCCAATTTCGCGCAGCATAAACGCCGCATTGTGTATACGTGGGCTTCGTGCTGCGGTTCCTGAATTTTCGTTAAGACTCATTCGGGTCAAGCCGATTGGGATCGTGCCGCTAAATCGCGAGTCAACGAGAGCCTGTGATCCACTTTCTCATTTTTGACCTCCGTCAAAGACCCGCCTCGCCGCTCCGCATAAAACGCGCTCATGTGGACCTATCACCCCGATCTGCTCGCTCGTCCGGTGCCGCGCTATACCAGCTATCCGACAGCGGTGGACTTTACCGAGCGGGTGGGGGCGGCGGACTATGCGCGGGCGCTGGATGGCATCGCGTCGGCAACGTCACTCTCGCTTTATGTCCATATTCCCTATTGTGAGCAGATCTGCTGGTATTGCGGGTGCAACACCGGGGCCGCGAACCGCAAGCAGCGGCTGACCGATTATCTTACCGCGCTGCGATCAGAGATTGCGGCGGTTGCGCGGCGGCTGGGCGGGCGCGGGCGGGTGCAGCATATCGCTTTTGGCGGGGGCAGCCCCAATGCGATTGGGCCGGTTGAATTTGTGCGACTGCTTGATCGGCTGATGACCGTGTTCGATTGTTCGCGGCCTGAGATTTCCATCGAGATCGATCCGCGCAATTTCGATGCCGAATGGGCGCTCGTGCTGGCCTCGTCCAACGTGTCGCGCGTCAGCCTGGGGGTGCAAACCTTCGCGCCGCATATTCAGGCGGCGATTGGCCGGGTGCAGCCGCTTGCCGATATCGAAAATGCGGTCATGAGCTTGCGGATGCGCGGCATCACCGCGATCAATTTCGATCTGATGTATGGCCTGCCCGGCCAGCATATCGATGATCTGGATGCGACACTGAACGAGACGATCCGGCTTGCGCCCAGCCGCATCGCGCTGTTCGGCTATGCCCATCTGCCCGCGATGATCCCGCGCCAGAAGCGGATCGATGCGACCGGCCTGCCCGATCAGCGAGAACGATTTGACCAAGCGGCATTTGCCTATGAGAAGCTCACTCGCGCCGGCTATGTGGCTATCGGCTTCGACCATTTCGCGCTGCCCGATGACCCGCTGGCGATGGCCGCGCAGGCAGGACGGGTGAACCGCAACTTCCAGGGTTTCACCCATGATGACGCGACGACCCTGCTCGGCTTTGGCGCGAGCGCGATCAGCATCTTGCCCGACCTGATTGTGCAGAATGAAAAGCGCGCAGGGCCGTATCGCGCGTTGGTGGGCGAGGGGCAGCTGCCCGCGGTGCGCGGCGTGGTGCTGAGCGACGATGACAGGATGCGCTCGGCAATCATCAGCGACATTCTGTGCCAGGGCCGTGTTGAAATTGCCGCAGCCTATGCGCAGCCCGCCCGCAAGGCGCTGGCCGAGTTTGAGCGCCGTGACCTTGTCAGCTGGCACGGCAACACACTCAGCCTGCGCCCCCATGCAGAGCCCTATGCCAGGCTGATTGCCGCTGCGTTCGATGCCTTCCGCCCGCTGCTCTGTCGGGATCAAGCGGGGCCGGCGAACATGCGACAGTATAGTGTCGCTGTGGTGCCGGTCCAAAGGGGCCGGGTGCCTCTGTAACTATCTGAAATCAAACGATGTGGGCTATAGGGAGCGCGGGGTTGTCGTGCCGGGGCCATCAATTGGCGTGCATCCTAAAGCGACCCTGCAGCGTAGCTTAGACAAAACAAGCATGCGGACACGGCAGTCACGTCGGTCTCCGCGAAAGGTCAAACAATGGTTAACAGCACGCTCGCACCCGATCGCCAGGCACTCGAAGATGAACGCGCCGCCCAGCCGGTGATTCACCACGCGCCGTCCGGCTTTTCTGATCGGTTCGCGCTCGGTTTCACCAAGCTGCTGCGCCTCACGGCAGACACCTTTTTTGCCAAGCGCTATGGCCATCGAGCCATTGTGCTGGAAACGGTGGCGGCGGTGCCCGGCATGGTCGGGGCGATGTTCACGCACCTGAGCAGCCTGCGCCGCATGAAAGACGACGAGGGCTGGATCCGCACGCTTATGGAAGAGGCCGAGAACGAGCGGATGCACCTGATGACCTTCATCGAGATTGCCAAGCCGACGTTGTTCGAGCGTTTGGTCATCTTGGTCGCGCAATGGGTTTTTCTGGTGCTGTTTTCGATCCTGTATCTGGTCTCGTCGCGCACCGCACACCGCGTGGTCGGCTATTTTGAAGAAGAGGCGGTGATCAGTTACACGCTGTATCTGCAGGAGATCGATGAGGGCCGTTCACCCAATGTGGCCGCACCGGCGATTGCCAAGCATTACTGGAAGCTGCCCGATGACGCCACGCTGCGCGACGTCGTGCTGGTGGTGCGTGCCGATGAAGCACACCATCGCGATGTCAATCACGGTTTTGCCAGCAAGCTTGGCGGACAGCCGTTCGATCCAGCGCGCACCGCGCCTTACCCCGACCATGCCGATGATGTCCGGGTGACCGCCTGATCTTGCCAGACCTGACGGTGTCGAACCAAGCCATGTCATGAAACTGCAACGTCAGGTCGTCATCAGCGCGGGATGCAATCGCGCGCTTTCGCCCCCAATCTCGCAGATGCGTGCGACGCGCTGATCGCGCTTGGCGGGCGGCTGGATGCGCGCGGGCTGGCGGCGGCGACATCGGGCAATCATTCGGCACGGATCGACGACGGGTCGATCCTGATTACCCGCTCTGGCCAGCACAAGGGCCGGATGGATATGGGCAGCTTCATGCGCATCGACGCGGACGGGCATGCGCTCGACTCCGGCCAGCCATCGGCCGAAACCGCGCTGCATCTGATGCTGTATCGGCATTGCGATGCGGGTGCGGTGCTGCATTGCCATTCGCCGCAAGCGGTGGGCTTCAGCCGCGTGCTGGCGGGCGAAACGCATGTCCAGTTTGAGGGACATGAGATGCTCAAGGCGTTTCCCGGCATCACCAGCCATGATGTCACCCTCGCCCTGCCGCTGGTCGACAACAGCCAGAATATGGCCGACATCGAAGCTGTTATCGCACCGCAACTTGGCCGGCCGGGGATGATCCCGGCCTTCCTCATCCGCAGCCACGGGGTCTATGCCTGGGGCGCGGACGTGGCAGAGGCTGAACGGGTGCTCGAGGCGGTCGAGTGGCTGATCGCCGCAACGCTTGTGGAACGCGGCAATGCGATCACACGCTGACAGACGCCCGCATACATTGGCCGATGACGGTTCAGGCTCGATTTTACACCAGCGCGCGCATAAGCTTCGATGGAGAGATCACATAAGCAGATCCTGGGGGGCAGTATGTTGAGCAGGGCATCGATGGCATGGTTTCTTATGATCCTGCTCTTTACCGTCTCGGTCACCACTGTCAGTGCCCAGCCGCAGGCCGCGGCTGAACCGGCACTCGCCAAAGCGCTGGGCGAGCATCTGAGCTATGACAGCGGGTTCCGCCAGAAGCTGCGGACCGGCACCTATCGCCAGACCCAGCAGGCATCGCCGGAGGAGGGCGCAAGGCTGTTTCCGCAATTGATCGAGCGGCTTGGGGAACTCTCGGATCAGCAGCCAACGTTCATGCTGGTGCACGCCATTGATGCGAATGGCCATCTGCGCGCATGGTTGCTCGGAAAGGATGGTTTGGTGGCCAGTGGCCAGACATCTGCCGCTTTCAAGGGGCTCGGGTCGTTGCTCGACAATCTCGGGGTCAACGCGCGCACATCAACCCGCGCGCCGCGCCGCCGCAATGCCCCGCCGCCCGTACCGGTTGAGGACGTATCGACACCTGAAACCAGGCGTCAGGCGCTTGAATTTGCGGCAGGCACGCTGCTGCCCCAAGGCATCGCCAGCGCGCTTGCCGAGCGCAACGGTCGATTGCTGGTGCTGCCAGTCCGCGATACCGGCACCGCCCCGTTTGCTGCGCTGCCGCTGGCGGGCGCGGTGCTCAATGACCGGTTTTCGGTCGTGGTCCTGCCCGATGTGACGCTCGCGCTCGGCAATGAACGCACCCTCCATGTCAGGCGGCTGCGTTTTAATACCACCGTTCTTGTCGCCGATCCCGATCTCAGCCGCGACGCCGAGTTTGAATGGGGCCCGATCCCCGAAACCCGCACCGAAACGCTTGCCGTCGCCGAGCAGTTTGGCATCGATAAAGCCAGGATTTTGAGCGGTGACAAGGCATCACGTGACGCGGTCATCGGCGCGATAGCTGGCTATGGCAAGGCCGATATCGTGTATCTGGCCAGCCACGGCCTGGCCAATTCGACCAACCCGATGGACGGCAGCTTCATCGCGCTGACGGGTGGCCATCTTTATGGCCGTGATCTGCGTGGCAGCCGCTTTGATGCATGGGCGGGGCATCATCCGCTGGTGGTCTTGAGCGCGTGTCAGACCGGGCTTGGCAAAACCTTTGATGGCGGCACGTTCGGTGTTGCCCGCGCCTGGTTCGCCGCTGGCGCCGCGCAGGTGGTCGCCAGCCTGTGGAATGTCGATGATCAGGCCACCGCCTATCTGATGGAGCAGTTTGCTGAAAAACTGTATTTTGGGGCGACGCCGGAGGAGGCCATGCAAATGGCGCAGCGCCGGGCTGCGGCGGAATATCCCGATGATCCTGGCGCATGGGCCTCGTTCAGCGTCTATGGCGCTCCGGCGACGCGCTGAACATCAGGAGGCGACATCCGACATGACACAGCTAACCGTTTTTGCACAGGACAAGCCTGAAACGCCGGTTTTGGTCACTGATGACGATCGCGCAATGCGTGCGGCGCTCGCCGAGATTGGCGTGCATCTCGATCGCTGGACGCTGCAGGCGCTGCCGGATGATGCGGATGCCGGGCAGATCCTCACTGCCTATGCGCCGCAGATCGACGCGTTAAAGGCGCGCGGCGGGTATCGCACGGTTGATGTCGCCAGCATCACGCCAGATCATCCGGACCGGGCGAAGATGCGCGGCACCTTTCTGGATGAGCACAGCCACGCCGAGGATGAGGTGCGGTTTTTCGTACGCGGTGGCGGGCTGTTTACGCTGCATTCGGCGGGCAGGGTCTGGTCGTTGCATTGCACGGCGGGTGATCTGATCAACGTGCCCGCAGGGATGGCGCACTGGTTCGATATGGGGCCAGAGCCTTGCTTCACCGCAATCCGGCTGTTCACCAATCCCGATGGCTGGGTGGCGACCTTCACCGGCGATGACATCGCGTCGCGCTTCCCGCGCTTTGTGTCCGCGTGACCCGGCCTGCTGCCCTGCTGCTCGATATAGAGGGCACGACCAGCAGCATTGCCTTTGTCGCCGAGGTTTTGTTCCCCTTCGCGCGCGCGCATCTGGCGGGCTACGTCGCCGCGCATGCTAAGACGCTGGCGCCGCTGCTTGCCGAGGTGCAGGCGTTGCAGCCCGGTGACCCGGTGGCAACGCTGTTTGGCTGGATTGACGAGGACCGCAAGGCGACCCCGCTCAAGACTTTGCAGGGAATGATCTGGGCCGAGGGCTATGCCGACGGGCGGCTGCAGGGCCATGTCTATCCCGATACGGTGGTTGCATTGCGCCGCTGGCAGGCGGCGGGCGTGCCGGTGCATATCTACTCGTCCGGGTCGGTCGCGGCGCAAAAGCTGCTGTTCGCGTACAGCATCGCAGGCGATCTCACTGGCTATTTGGGCCAGCACTTCGACACGACAACCGGCCCGAAGCGCGAGACAGCAAGCTATCGCAAGATCGCCGCTGCGCTCGCGCTGGCCCCGCATGACATCCTGTTCGTTTCTGACATGGCGGTAGAAATTGACGCTGCGCGCGCCTCGGGCATGCAGGCGCTGCTGATCGATCGCACTGGTCCGAACGGCGATGTTACAACATTGAATGAGGTGCTGCCATGATGCTGCAGGGCGAACATTGCCTGTCGATCATCCGCACGGCCGATGGCCGGGGCGCGCGCATTCTCGACCAGCGCCTGCTGCCCTGGGAGGTGCGCTGGGTGGAACTGCGCGACTGCGCCACCGCCGCACAGGCCATCGCTGAGATGTGGACTCGCGGCGCGCCGATGATCGGGGCGACGGCGGCCTACGGTCTGGCGATGGCGCTGGCC
>NZ_JBGTFM010000068.1:0-2544 GCF_041747255.1 Blastomonas sp.
GGCGAGCGCATAGGTTTTGGGTAGCGCGGAATACGGCCCCCAGATGTTGCGTTGCAACCTTTGCCAAAGCTGTTGCGTTGAAACAAGACATCTTGCGAAAAAGGACGCATTCATGACCGGAACTCTTTTCATCACGGGTGCATCCAGCGGCATCGGCGCGGCGACCGCAAGGGCGGCATCGGAAGCGGGCTGGAACGTCGGCCTGTTCGCGCGCTCCGAGGACGCCCTGACCAAACTGGCGCAGGAAATCGGTGCCACGGCACTGGCCCTTCCCGGCGATGCAACCGACTACGCGGCGCAGAAGACCGCCATCGACAAGGTCGCGGCGCATTTCGGATCCGTCGATGCCGCCTTCGCGAATGCCGGGCGCGGCACCAGCCAGGCCGGCACCGAAAACGGCGATCCCGAGGATTGGAAAGGCATGGTGGACATCAATATCATGGGGGCGCTTTACACCGCACATGCCGCCATGCCGCACCTGCGGAAGGTGAAAGGCCAGTATCTGGTGACGGGTTCGGCCGCTGGCCGGCGGCATATCCAGGGATCGATCTATGGCGCGACCAAGTGGTTCATCCATGGTTTTGCCGGCAACCTCGCCGATGAGATGGCCGAATGGGGCGGCCGCTGCATGGTCGTCTCGCCCGGCATGGTCGATACCGGGTTTTTCGACGAGGCCAAGCCCGACAAACTCAAGCCGCAGGACGTCGCGGAGGCAATCGTCTACGCCTTGAACGCCCCCGAAAGGACGAACATCCGTGAGGTGCACATGATGCCCACGGGTTAGGCCGTGCTTGGCGGCCACCACCGACGGGCCAAACGGCCCACAACGCAGCAAAAGGAGACGACGATGACTGTAGCAAGAGTGACAGAAATTTCCGCGACCTCCAGCAAGAGTTTCGACGACGCCGTCGAACAGGGCGTGGCGCGCGCCGCCCAGACGCTTCGCAATGTCGTCAGCGCCTGGGTGAAGGAGCAGCGGGTGACGGTCAAGGACAGCAAGATCGAAAGCTATCAGGTGAACATGATGGTCACGTTCCTACTGGAAGACTGACCCAGGTCAGTCCGACCCAAAATGCGCCGCCACGTACCTTTCATACGGGGCGGCGCGATGCTCGAACGGATGGAGGCCGTGCCCAACACCCAGCGCCATCCCCCCGTCGCTGACAAGAATCGTGCGGTTGGCCGGCCTATTAGGTAATGTCATACTTGACGTACCCTTGGCTCAGGGGTATTTGGCTTGAGCAATTCAGACAGCTTGATCAACCCATAAAGACTTCTGCAATTTGCTTGACCCGATTTTGGTGGATAAGGGCAGCCTATTGGCACTAGCGAGTGTATACATAGATGAAAGCGGAACGCATGCCGGTTCGTCTATCATGACCATTGGTGGGGTTGTCTTCAAGCGAAGAAAGGCGAGAGATTTCAGCCGTGAGTGGAGCGCGTACCTCAGGGCCAAGGGTGTGCCCTATTTTCACATGACTGATGTTACGCACCCCCAAGGTACAATCTATAATGGGTGGACAGCAGATAAGCTGGTAAAATTTGAAAAGAAACTCATAGCTCTAGTAGGAAAAAATGCGGACTATGGATTTGCAGTGAGCATATCTGAGTCTGAGTTTAATGCGGAATATGGTGATGTACTTGGTGGATGGAGTCGCGAAGACATTATGGGTTCAGCCTATACTTACTTGCTTAGGCATGCCCTCTCTAAAGGCGCTGCTTGGGCCGAGGAAAGCGGCTTCTCAGGCGATATTTCCTATTTCTTCGAAGCGGGGCACCTAAACCAACATAAAGCGAGTGAAATAATTAGTACCTCTATGCGGCAGCAACGCAGCGGTTTGCGTGAAAAACTCCCAGCAGTTGAGGCTAACCGCATACGTCACAAGTATGTTTCTCATACCTTTATGGACAAGAAGTGCGCCCCCCCTTGCAGGCCGCTGACTTGCTTGCTTGGCTTTGGCGAAACGCCGTCATGAAAGCAATGAAGGATGAGCCCGAACGTAAAGATTTGACCGCCTTAAGGCGCAAGCTAAGTATCGAAACATTTCGTCTTGGTTCTCAGTATCTACGGGCTGAAAAATCTTTGATTAACGGTTTACTTCGATGCGCCGGGGTTATGGGCGGATGATTTAGGACGTATCGCGCTTCGCAAGGGTTTATCGAGAAAGTAGTCAGCCTCAGTGAGATTTAGTTCGCCAGCGTCGATCATATTTTGGACGGCCTATTCGAACCGTTTTGCCTGCTCATCCGGGCTTTCCTAGTTTTGTATTTGGCATCAGATAACAGCTGCTTGGTAGGTCAGGCGCTTACCAACGAGATCAATGGCGGCGCGATGGTGTCGTTTACGTCGTTGGCTACACGGTTGTTGTAGCGGAACTCAAATTGCGAAGTGTAGCGCGCAAAAGGGTCAACAGGCGCATCCCCGGCTCCTTCCCTCAGAATCCATCAAATCTTTCAATGCTGTAATCCCGGCAGAACTGTATCGCGTGGTTGATGGGCAATCCCATGCCGACCTGGCTGGTCGACAGCGACGCCGATTGGAAC
>NZ_JBGTFM010000069.1:0-12265 GCF_041747255.1 Blastomonas sp.
GGTCCGGCTGCAGGCGATGCAGGATGCGCTTGAGGCGGTGCCGCCGCGCGGCAGCCTGCTGTGGCGGCTGATGGCGGTGCAGCCCAGGCAGGAGCCGATCCGCGGCCTGTATATGTTTGGCGGGGTCGGACGCGGCAAATCGATGCTGATGGACCTGTTTTATGATTCGGTTGACATCAACCGCAAGGTCCGCGTCCATTTCCACGAATTCATGCAGGATATCCACGCACGGCTGCGCAAGGAGCGCGACAAGATGCAGGGCGACCCCATCCCGCCGGTTGCGCGCCAGTTCACCGACAACTACCGGCTAATCGCCTTCGACGAGATGGTGGTCAACAACAGCGCTGACGCCATGATCATGTCGCGACTGTTCACCGCGATCATCGAAACCGGGGTCACCGTGGTGGCGACCTCCAACCGCCCGCCTGACGATCTTTACAAGGATGGCCTCAACCGCGAACACTTCCTGCCGTTCATCGCGCTGATCAAGGCGCGGCTCGATGTGCAGTCGTTGAACGGGCCGACCGATTACCGGCTCGAACGGCTGAGCGGCACCGATATCTGGCACGTGCCCAATGGAGCACAGGCCACCGCAAGCTTGCGCGATGCCTTCTTCCGCATGACCGACTATCCGCCCGACGATGCCAAGCATGTGCCGAGCGCCGAGGTCGAGATCAGCGGCGGGCGCACTATCCATGTGCCCAAATCGCTGAAAGGCGTCGCGGTATTCTCGTTCAAGAAGCTGTGCGGCGAGCCGCGCGGCGCGCCCGATTATCTGGCGATCGCGCGGCGCTATCACACCGTGTTTCTGGTCGGCATTCCGCAGCTCGGCCCGGAAAATCGCAACGAGGCGGCGCGCTTTGTGACCTTCATCGATGCGCTGTACGAAATGAAGGTCAAGCTGATCGCCTCCGCCGACGCTCCCCCCGGCGACCTCTACGCCAGCGGCGACGGCCGCTTCGAATTCGACCGCACGATCTCGCGGCTGATGGAAATGCAGTCGGACAGCTATCTCGCGCTCGGGCACGGGGTGCGCAGCGGCGGGGAGTGATGGGGGATGCGCGACAGGGGTGCGTGGGTGCAACATCGGCAGTTTGCACCTGAGCGCTGGACAGCTGCCAACTCGGTGTGCGCTCATTTAACGACATAAATGCCGTCGTTTCCGTGTCTTACCTGAACCAAATGGTGCCCTGTTTCGGCATATGCGCGAGACGGGGTCTCCGCGAGCGGACCAGAATTCACGACCAATTGCGGAACATAAGCGGGGGTGCAGCGCTGAGACAGTGCATCCGCTTTTCAAGTGACCTATCCAAGGTTTCTGGCGATGGGTGAAGGAGAATGATGATGAAGTTCCATTCGGCACTGGCACTGGCTGCAGCCGCCACCATGCTCGGATCGACGGCTCTTGTCGCACAGGAGTCTACTGGCAAGCGGTTTAACGTCACCTTGGATGGTGCATCGGAAGTGCCCGGCCCAGGTGATCCGGACGGATCAGGGACTGCGATGGTCCGGATCAATCCCGGGCAACAGCAACTTTGCTATACCCTTAGCGTCAGCGATATCCAGCCCGCCAGCGCGGCCCACATCCACGAGGCTCCCGCAGGCGAAGCAGGGCCAATAGTTGTAGATCTGAAATTCACCGGCACAATGAACGAAACCTGCGTCAAAGTTGACCGCAAGCTCGCTCAGGAGATCATTCGCAACCCAAGCGATTACTATGTCAATGTCCATAACAGCGAATTTCCGGCGGGCGCAGTTCGTGGGCAATTGAGCCGATAACGCCAGCCGTCTGCATTGCACGTCATGGTCCATTGCGACGCATCAAAAAAGCGGGTTCGCCGGTCAGCGGCGGACCCGCTTTGCGGCTGCGTTCATCAGACGCGCTATTCAACCATGTTCGCTTGCGCAGCGTTCTTGTGCTAATCGGGCGGACATGTTGCGTTGTAGTGATTAGATGTGGTCACCAGACACGCATGGACCGGGGGGTGCTGTTTTGAAGACTCTCACAGTTCTCATGCTAACCGTGATGCTTGCTTCCTGCTCCCCTTTGCGCACATTCAATGCCGTCGTCCCCCAGGACCGAGGCGTTGTCGCGGTGGAGAGAGGCGCCGCATATGGCGCACACCCCCGTCAGCAGGTCGATCTCTATCGGCCAAAGACCTGGCGTGATGGGCAATCAAGCTTGCCGATCATCGTCTTCTTTTACGGCGGCTCCTGGCAAGATGGGGACCGGAAAGGTTACGCGTTTGTCGCACGTGCCTTTGCTGATGCAGGTTTTCTGGTGGCGGTTCCCGATTATCGCCTGGTTCCGGAAATTCGCTTCCCCGCCTTTCTCGAAGACTCGGCGGCGGCTGTGCGCTGGGTTCGCGCAAATGCTGAGCGCCTTGGCGGAGACCCTGACCGCATTGTGCTCGTCGGCCATTCGGCAGGGGCCTATAACGCGGCTATGCTGGCGTTGGACGATCGCTGGCTGGGCGAAGATCGGCAAGCGCTGCGCGGGCTGGTGGGATTGGCGGGTCCGTATGATTTTCTGCCGCTGGATACTGCGGTGACGATCAAGGCATTTGGTCAGGCGCAGGATTTAAAGAGCACCCAACCAATCACTTTTGCTTCATCAGGAGACCCGCCGGCGCTGCTGCTCCATGGCGCTCGCGACACGACGGTTTATCCTCGCAACAGCGATAGACTTGCGAGCCTGCTGCGCGCCGCAGGCGTTGATGCGCGGGTGAAGATCTACCCCAAAGTCGGCCATGTTGGGATCGTGACCGCGTTGGCACAGCCTTTTCGCGGACGAGCCCCGGTGCTGAACGATGTCATAACGTTCGCACGGGATGTGACCGCCGACCAGAGTGGTGTGCCGTCCCAGCGTCAGTGAAACGACGATCCCCAGCCTCTACCCACCCTATTCCCACACCACCCTGCACCCCAGCGCCGCCAGCGCCGGGTCGCGGGTGATGACGGTCAGGTCTTCGATGATCGCCTGCGCCGCGATCATCCGGTCGAAGGGGTCGCGGTGGTCGCCGGGGAGGGAGCCTGCGAGCAGGCCGTGGTCGACCGTGACCGGCAAAGAGAAGAAATCGTCGGCCTCGCGCCAATCCTCAAAATTGTCGACAAGCGGCTGGCCGCCGGGAAGTTTGCCAATCCGGCATTTGGTGGCGATTTCCCACGCGGATGCCGCGCTCAGGCCAATTATCGTCTCATCCGCCAGGATGATGTCGCGCAATTCGAATGGTAGCATCGGATCATCGGTCCACCACCAGATCAGCGCGTGCGTATCAAGAATGTAGCCACTCACTCCCAGGCCCGCAGTTCTTCCTCCGGCAAGGGATCAAAGAAGCTGTCGGGCAATGTGTATTTGAGCCGCCCCGGCTTGCGCTCCACCTTGGGCTTTTCGAGCGGCACCAGCCGTGCGTAGGGCTTGCCAGCCTTGGCGAGGATGATCTCCTCGCCTGCATGCGCGCGATCGAGCAGCTTGGAAAAATGGGTCTTGGCGTCGTGGACATTGACGATACTGGTCATGATTACCCACTTAGTCCATTGACTGGACTAAGTCAATGGACTAAGTCCGATTGCATCACGGGTCGCAAAACTGCGACAGACCGCTTATATGGGATCGTTATGAACCAGTATGTCAACCTGTCCGACGCCGAAACGCCTGTGCGCGATGGCACCATCAAGCTGCACGGGCCAGAGGGCTTTGATGGCATGCGCAAGGCGGGGCAGCTCGCCGCGTCCGTGCTCGATGCGCTCACCGGTTTTGTCACCGAAGGCGTGACCACGGCGGAGATTGACGCAAAGGCGCGCGAACTGATTCTGGCGGGCGGCGGCATACCGGCAACGCTCGGCTATCGCGGCTTCACCCACAGCTGTTGCACCTCGATCAACCATGTCGTGTGCCACGGCATTCCGGCGGATCGCAAGCTCAAGGATGGCGACATCATCAATGTCGATGTCACCCCCATTCTCGATGGCTGGCACGGCGACACCAGCCGCATGTTCCTGATCGGCGACGTTGGCGTGAAGGCGCGGCGGCTGATCGATGTCACCTACGAATGCCTGATGCTCGGCATCGAACAGGCGCGGCCCGGCAACACGATGGGCGATGTCGCGCACGCCATCCAGCGCCATGCCGAAAAGCACCGCTATGGCGTGGTCCGCGATTTTTGCGGCCATGGCCTTGGCCGCCTGTTCCACGATGCGCCGGAAGTTGTCCACGCCGGTCGCCCCGGCACCGGGCCTGAGCTGAAACCCGGCATGTTCTTTACCATCGAGCCGATGATCAACATCGGCAAACCGGCGGTCAAGATGCTCGACGACGGCTGGACGGCGGTGACCCGTGACCGGTCGCTCTCGGCCCAGTTCGAACACTCGATCGGCATCACCGAGAGCGGCTGCGAGATTTTCACGAAGAGCCCGGCGGGGCTGGATCGCCCGCCTTATTGAGGCTGTTACACGTTAGCAGCGTCATCTGTCGTGTCGAACAGCGCAGCGTGATTACGGGCACCGTGAACGACTCGAACGATCAGCAAATCGTCTCCAATTACTTTGTAATTAATCACGTAACGGCCGACGCCTCGGCTCCGTAGTCCTGCCTGAAATTCGTCTCGTGGCGATCCAATACCTGGCATTTCAGCCAGCTTCGCAAAAAGCGCTTCAAAGCGATCTGTCTGCCGGTCTGCTGCGGCAGGATCGTGTTCGGACACATAATCATAAGCATCATCAATGTCCTGCGCGGCGGCGCGCGTGACGATGACGGTCATTTTGCGGCGGGTGATACCTTCCTCCTCGCTTCCAGACGTACCCGACCTCTCGCCTTGAAGGCCTCAGCATCCCACGCCACCACACGCCCTGCCTCAATATCGTCGATGCCCTTTTGTATTTCCCGGCGCAAATCCTCAAGCTCGGCCTCACGTAGCCGCCTTTGGCTCTCCCAGTCGCGCAAGGCATCGCGGATCGCCTCGCTCACGCTGGCGTATTCGCCGGCTGCAACCGCCGCGTGCAACAGGCGGTGATGCGTGTCGGTCAGGGTGATGCTCGTCTTTTCCATCGCGCGGTTCCATGTCAGCCAGGGTGTCAGGTATGATTATATACTACCCGATCACCCCCGAACAAGCCCCGCGTCGAAGCCGCTGCCTGCCCAATTAATGGGCAGCGAGGGGCTCCCTTGCCCGCATTTCCATCATAGCCCCGCAATAAAATTGCATCTTTGCCAAGCAATTGTGGCAGTTTGCGTCTTGGCACGTTAATTGTTTGGGAAGCATGCAGGAGGATTCGCCGGGCAGCGCTGCTGGCCGCAGGAAGTCCTCCACCAGATATGGCTTTGGCGCTGCAGGTTTCCCCGCCCTGCCCGCTAGGCAAAACAGGGCAACGCCCCCGCCGGGGTGACGTGTCGGCACATGAGGATGACCAGAAACCGCCATGAAAAAGATCGAAGCGATCATCAAGCCCTTCAAGCTCGACGAGGTGAAGGAAGCGCTGCACGAAGTCGGCGTATCGGGCATCACGGTGACCGAGGCCAAGGGCTTCGGTCGGCAGAAGGGCCATACCGAGCTGTATCGCGGCGCGGAATATATCGTCGATTTTCTGCCCAAGGTGAAGCTTGAAATCGTGGTCGATGATACGCTCGCGGACCGGGTGGTCGAGGCGATCGCGGCGGCGGCGCAGACCGGCCGCATCGGCGACGGCAAGATTTTCGTGATCCCGGTGGAATCCGCGCTGCGGATCCGCACGGGTGAGCGCGACAACGACGCGATCTGACGAAGGACGCGCGCACCATCCGGGAGAGGCCGCTACGGGGGCCACACAGCCAAGCCAACAGTTCCATAACGGGGGGCCGGGCGTTGCGCCGGGTTCAGACACAAAGAGGGAAAAGCACAATGTCAAAAGCAAAGACCGCCAAGGATATTCTTGAGCTGATCAAGGACAACGACATCGAGTGGGTCGATGTCCGCTTCACCGATCCCAAGGGCAAGTGGCAGCACCTGACGATGTGCGCGGGTGTGATCGGCGAGGATGAGCTTGAAGACGGGCTGATGTTCGACGGATCGTCGATCGAGGGCTGGAAGGCGATCAACGAATCCGACATGATCCTGCGGCCTGACATGGACGCGGCCTATATCGATCCGTTTTCGGCCGATCCGATGCTGATCCTGTTCTGCGACATTGTCGAGCCCGGCACCGGCGAGCTGTATGCCCGCGATCCGCGCAGCACCGCCAAGCGCGCCGAGGCCTATCTGCAGTCGACCGGCATTGGCGACACCGTCTATGTCGGCCCCGAAGCCGAGTTCTTCATGTTCGACGATGTCCGCTTTGAAGACGGCTATGCCGGATCGATGTTCGCCATCGACGATGTCGAGCTGCCCACCAACTCGGGCCGTGCTTACGAAAGCGGCAACCTTGGCCACCGTCCGCGAGCCAAGGGCGGCTACTTCCCGGTGGCGCCGGTTGACAGCGTGGTCGACATCCGCGCCGAGATGGTCAGCACCATGCTTGAAATGGGCCTGCCGTGCGACAAGCACCACCACGAGGTCGCCGCCGCGCAGCACGAGCTCGGCCTGACCTTCGGCACGCTCACCACCACCGCCGACCGGATGCAGATCTACAAGTACGTCGTCCACATGGTGGCGCAGGCCTATGGCAAAACCGCGACCTTCATGCCCAAGCCGATCAAGAACGACAACGGATCGGGCATGCACACCCACATCTCGATCTGGAAGGACGGCAAGCCGCTGTTCGCGGGCAACGGCTATGCGGGCCTGTCAGACATGTGCCTGTATTTCATCGGCGGCGTCATCAAGCACGCCAAGGCGCTCAACGCCTTCACCAACCCCACCACCAACAGCTACAAAAGGCTGGTGCCGGGCTTTGAGGCGCCGGTGCTGCTGGCCTATTCCAGCCGCAACCGCTCTGCCTCATGCCGCATTCCTTATGGCACCGGCGAAAAGGCCAAGCGCGTCGAATTCCGCTTCCCAGATGCGATGGCCAACCCGTATCTGTGCTATTCGGCGCTGCTGATGGCGGGTCTCGACGGCATCCAGAACAAGATCCATCCCGGCGAGGCGATGGACAAGAACCTCTACGATCTGCCGCCCGAAGAGCTGAAGGAAGTGCCCACGGTCTGCGCATCGTTGCGCGAAGCACTCGACTCGCTGATCGCCGATCACGACTTCCTGCTCAAGGGCGATGTGTTCCTCAAGGACCAGATCGATGCCTATATCGAGATGAAATGGGCCGAGGTCAGCCGCTGGGAAACAACCCCCAGCCCGGTCGAGTTCGACATGTATTACAGCTGGTAACGGCGCGACAACTGTAGCCAGCAAAAAGGCGCCTCGGGACAGATCCGGGGCGCCTTTTTTGATGCGATAAGTGGCGGCTTCGCGCTTAGCGGCAACGCGCCCCGTTGCGATCGATCGCCCGGCCCGCAATCGCGCCGCCGGCCGCGCCAAGGATTGAACCGATCGTGTTCGACCCGCCCGGCGCGATGATGTTGCCCAGCACACCGCCCGCGATCCCGCCGACGATCAGCCCGGTCGTGCCATCCCGACGGCGGCAGTAATAGCGACCATCCTGCCCGCGATACACGCGGTCGTTGTTGTTCAGACGCCGCTCGCGATAACGGCGGTTGTCGACATAATAACGATCAGCATAATAGTTGCCGTATGACGGATCAGGGCGGTTGTAGTCATACTGGCTGTAATTGCTGTAGCGCGGATCACCATAATTAGCACCGGCACAACCGCCAACCACTGTCGCAGCGACCAGCGCAGCACCGATTGACCAGCTTTTGGGATTGTTGATCGTCATATCACGTCCTTGCGTTATCTTTCCACATTGACGCGGGAGGCGGTGATTCCGTTCCGTTGGGGGCGGAGATAAGTGTGGGGCTGGCGGGCAATTGCCAGCTACTGACGGCTCGCAACCAGGCTGACAAAATCGGTAACATCCATAAGCCAAGCCTGTTGTGCAGGGCGATAGGTTGCGTGCAGACCGCGCGGGATGACCAGTTGCAGATTTTTGGCGCGCATCTCGTTCGTCTGGTTTTCCGATATGCCCGGTGCAAACGTCAACAGGTGCTTTTCCGGGATACGAATGGCTTCCGAAAGCACTTGCCGCCAACGGTCCTTCAAAGACGACTTTGCCCCCAGCATCGTCAACCGTTCAGGTGCAAACTCCTCGTCAAGATACTCGGCCTGACCGGGAAAAAGGAAATCCGGCTTGTTCTTGTTTTCGGTTTCTGCCCCACGTGCATACCGGATACCGTTGGCTAGGAAGAGCGCTTCCAGATGGTTTTCCAGCGCTTGACCGGCCCGCGCCTTGCGACGGTTTTGCAGGCTTAGCGAGAAGCCAAAAAATCCGTCAACGTCAGCATCCCCATCAACCAGAAAGCCACATGCGATCCGTTCAGTGATGATGCGCCGTTCCAGTCGTCGGAACAGCAATTCCTCTCGCTCCATCCACGCCATGAGAGCAACATCGGGTGCTTCGCGCGCAGAAATGTCTGGCAGGGATGATCGCGCAAGATCGGAGAACACGCGCGTGGTCGGAAATTTGAGGCCAAATGGTGCGATCAACCCATCCAGTAGATCAGCTTCCGGCTCATCCGCATCAATGCCGAGTTCATCGAGAATATAACGCGCGGCAAAGTCCAGTTCACCGCTTGTGTCGGGTGTCAACTCACGCTGCTCGAATTGCAAGCCTGGCTGTTCAGACATTCCGAACAGCCAGAGCAACTGGCTTTGGATCGTGGTGCCGTCTGGCGTAACAATAAACAACAAACGGTCATCGGGGCGGCGGGCGACAAAAAGAGTGTCACCCGGCTGCATCAATTCTGTGACGCTATTGCTTTGATAATAGAGCCGCCATTCTGCTGACCGTTTCGGGTCATTGGCACGACTGTCATACCATGACAGCTTTCCTTCGTCAGACAGCGCTTCCTGCTCTGCACCAAGCCAAATATAGGTTGCATCGAAGCGGGCGTCCGTGCCGCCGCGAGGGGCGTTTCTGGTCTGCTGGCCAAGAATGCGAAGTAGAACCCTTGAGCGGGTCACTTGGACAACGGACTGGGAACGCCAGCCCCATTTCCAGCCGAAACAACGGAAAAATCTCATTCGCCTTTCAATAAATTCATGATATGTTCTTCTTCAAGGCAATCTCGTAAGGCAATGGCTATGCAATCCAAGAAATGGTCTGAAGAAGAGACTATTTTAGCTTTATACCTGTACTTTCAGCTACCGTTTGGTCAGCTGCATTCGGGAAATGTGGAAATCCAGCGTTTAGCGGACAGAATTGGTCGAACACACTCATCCGTCGCTATGAAATTAGCGAACTTCGCTAGTTTAGATCCAAAGATAACGGATAGCGGGCGCAGGGGGTTGGGCGGAGCGTCGAAGCAAGATCGTGAAGTATTTGCTCGCTTCCAAAAAGATTGGACCTCACTAGTTGTCGAGGCTGAAAGACTCATGCAGAGCGACCATAACGAGAGTGGTCTACCTCTAGTAAAAGAAACGATAACAGATTTTGAGTGGACCAGAGGGAACGGTCTAACGTCGGTTCAACGCTTCTCGGACCAACGATTGGGCCAAGGATTTTTTAGGCGAGCAGTAATAGCAAATTTCGAGATATGCTGCTGCATCACCGGAATCGATGATCATCGTTTGTTGAACGCCAGCCATATCGTTCCGTGGCGATCCGATGTCGGAAATCGGCATAACCCGGCCAATGGCCTTTCACTTTCCGCAACATTTGACCGCGCATTCGACCGTGGCTTGCTAACCGTGTCGACAGATGGACTTGTCAAAATATCTCGCCAACTACTGGATTCGTCAAGGGCTGAAACACGTTCCTACTTTAGTCCATATCAAGGCAAGAAAATCAAAATGGGCAGTAGGTTTGATCCTGATCCTTCATTGCTGGCGTGGCATAATAAGGAGCAGTTCGTTGACGCATAAAAGCCCCAAGCTTGTTTTTGAATATCGCTATCGTGATGCTGCTAACTACAAAATCGAGGGTCGTGTATTTTTAAATGGCGGGCTAACGATACGACAACGGAACGCAATTCAAACCAAAATGGAATCAGAAGAATTTTTTGTTGCAGAGCAGGTCGGTATCCCACCCCTAGCTGAAAAGCTGTTCGAGTTTGGGGGCGGCCCAACTTCTGAAGATCATGCTTGGCACGAGTTTGACGGTTTCAGGACGATGTCATCGGATTTTCAAGCGACAGAGCGTGACATCATAATGAACGCTGAAAAACTATTCGATGCATTCAATGCCGTTGACTCGTGGAAGCCAGAAATATCGCCCAATTTTGTATGAGTGGAACTGGGTTTTCCGGCACCGGTCGAGGAAGGCGAAGCGGCAAGCGATGAGTGATCTTTTTGGCAATCCGGTTGACCGGCAGCATAGCTTGTTCGGCGATGCCGAGAACCTGATTCCACATCCCAGTGCGCCCGACATCATCCCCGACCCGAACCGGGTGCGCGAAAAGCTGCTCGCCCTGCTCGAAACCGCCAAGGCAGCCGACCGCATGCCGTGGACAGAACGCAAGGCGCGCATGTGGCAGATTGTCTTTCCGCAAATGGCAAACTGGCTACCCGATGACGAAGCCAATCAACTGCGTTTTGAATTTGCTCAGGAATTAGAGCGGCTTAAACTGGCGGCATAACCATACCACACGCCAATAACCATTTTCCTACACACCCCGCTGCGGGTTATGCTGCGCGCATGTTGCCCTCACCCTTACCATTACCATGCCATCACGCCGACGCTGCCGCGCCGGTCATCGGACGGATTGTTAACAGGGGGGCGTTTTCATCCCAAACGAGCGGAGGTTTTTTACCCTTTGAACAGTGTAAACCGTGTCAACTGTGTCCAGCGGGCATGACACCCTCCCCCGTGTTCCGGCGACACGCCGGAATCCAGGGGTCGTGGTGCGCCATCTCGCCCCTGGACTCCGGCGTGTCGCCGGGATGCGGATAGGGCGGGGTTGGGCCGACCGGAGAAAGGAGAGTGTCGGTAACCGCGTCCTAGCGGAACAGCAGCACTGACATCTGGCCCGAGCGGATCATCTGGGTCGTGGTGCTGCCCACCAGCATGTTGCGCAGGGGGCTGTGGCCATAGGCACCCATCACGAACAGGTCGATGCCGCGTTCCTTGGCGACCTGTTGCAGCACGGCATCGGGGTTGCCCTCGCGCTGGATGGCCTTGACCCCGGCCTTGCCGGTGAACTGCGATTGCGCCCAGTCAAGCTGCGCGGTGTGCTTGTCGGTGTAAGATCCGACCAGCACGATGTCGATGTCGACATCGGCGAACAGCGGCGAGGTGGCGGCATACTCGATCGCCTTGCGGCTGGAGTTGCCGCCGTCAAAGGCGATGGCGACGCGCTGCGGGGTCTTGAACACGCGGGTGCAGACCATCACCGGCTTGTTGGACTGGCGCACGACGCGTTCGACCTTGCTGCCCAGATGGCCCTTAGCGAAGTCGGCCTGCGCGCCGCGCTTGCCGATGACCACCATCGAGGCAAACGCCTCGCGGTCGATGATCGTCTCGACGATGCCGCCTTCGCGCTGGGTGGTCTCGATCTCGGTGACGCCGCGCGCGCGCAGCTGCTCTGCCGCGGCCTGCAGCAGGAGTTCGCCCTGCTGCCCGGCGAGCTTGCCCTCGGCGACCTTGAGCGCAACGATCTCGGCCATCAGCGAGGGGCGGTTGCCAAGCCCGATGGTGCCGCTCAGGTCCTGCTGCGCGGCGATCTCGTCCTTGCGCTGGATGACGTGGAGCAGTTCCACCGATGCCCCCAGCCGCGTCGCTGCCCAGCCGGCGTGTTCGCAGACGGTCTGCGAGTATTGCGAGATGTCGAGGCAGGCGAGCAAGCGGTTCATGGGGCGTCTCCTTCGGGGGGTCGTGCAGATGGGCTCGTGCGTGGGAGAGGGGTCTGGCTGTCAGCTATAGGCGCGGGGCTGTTGACGGGGGCTGTCTCTGCGGTTGCGGTGCGTTCATGCCTCTCCCAAGCGTTCCTGACGGCGATGAGGCTACACTGTCACAGACCGCACCGGGTGATCAACCGTGTGTTGCGTTGGGGCGCGAGAAAGCGTGGCCAGGTGGCGGGGCGGTGGCACCGTCAGTCGGCCTTCAGCAGGCTCACGATCAGGGCCTTCTGCGCGGCCCAGCTGCGGCTGGTGGGCGCGATCAGCTCGACATGGCCTTCCGGGCCGTGGACCAAGGTCTCGACGCTGACGCCGCGCGCGGCCATCGCTGCGGCATAGGCCTGGGC
>NZ_JBGTFM010000070.1:0-4135 GCF_041747255.1 Blastomonas sp.
GCGCCGGTGCTGCAACGGGTGGCCGCCGCGCGTGGCGTCGCGATGCCGATTGTCGATACTGTGTGCGCGCTGCTCGCCGGGGATGTCGCGGCGGGCGACGCGGTGGCGTCTCTGCTTTCACGGCCGCTGCGGGCGGAGTGACTTGCGCCCACATCCACGCACGCTCAGCCTGAGCGGAGGTGAGCCGGCACAGCAACTACTTACTCTCCCTCGCTAGAATCGGCGCCAATTCGGCCTCATAATCGGGGTAGCGTGGGCTCCACCCAAGCACGCGCTGCGCCTTGCCGTTCGCGACCTTGCGGTTCTCCGCATAAATGCTGCGCGCCATGGCGGACAGGTCGGTCGCACCGAGCAATGGTGATCGAGCGGGCGAAGGCGGAGCCCGATCGACGATGAACCCAGCGGCGATCATCGGCCAAAGTCTCATTGTTCTTTCTGATGCGACGAAGATCGCTTACCGGTTTTTTAACTTGCGCGGCGCATAGACATATCATGCCTTGCCCGCGATGCCTGCGCAGCTGTGGGCAGCCTCAAATGCGGAGCTTCACCGATGCTGTCTGACAAGAAACCCGAAGTCTGCGTGCTGGGGCTGGGCTATATCGGCCTGCCGACAGCCGCGATCATCGCCCGGTCGGGATGCCGGGTGTTGGGTGTCGACGTCAGCGAACACGTCGTGCAGACCATCGCCGAAGGTCGTATCCACATTGAGGAGGTCGATTTGGATGGGCTGGTCCAGGGGGTGGTCGGGCGCGGCATGCTGCGCACCTCGCTCAGCATTGAGCCTGCCGACATCTTCGTGATCGCGGTGCCCACACCGTTTGACGACCAGCACGCGCCCGATATCAGCTACGTTTTGCAAGCCGCGAGCAATATTGCTGCGGTCGTCAAGCCCGGTGACTGCATCATCCTCGAATCGACATCACCCGTTGGCACGACCGAGCAGATGCGTGATCTGATTGCCCGGCTGCGTCCAGATCTGAAAATCCCCGGCCTCACCGGCGACATCCCCGATATTGCGATTGCCTATTGCCCCGAACGCGTCCTGCCCGGGCGCATCCTTGAGGAACTGACCAACAACGATCGTTCGATCGGCGGCATCACCCCGCGCTGCGCGCGCAAGGCACTGGGGTTTTACAAGCGCTTCGTGCGCGGTGAATGCGTGACCACCGATGCGCGTTCGGCCGAAATGACCAAGCTGGTCGAGAACGCATTTCGCGATGTCAACATCGCCTTTGCCAACGAGCTGTCGATCGTCGCAGACAAGATGGGGCTAGATGTGTGGGAGGTTATCCGCCTAGCCAACCGCCACCCGCGGGTCAACATCCTGCAGCCCGGCCCCGGCGTCGGCGGCCATTGCATTGCGGTAGACCCTTGGTTCATCATCCATGGGGCGCCTGATGAAACACCCCTGATCCGCACCGCGCGCGGCGTCAACGATGGCAAGATTGCCCATGTGCTGGCCAAGGCCGGCGCGATGATCGAGGCGCACAAGCCGTCACGCGTCGCCTGCCTTGGCCTCGCATTCAAGGCGAACATTGACGATTTCCGGGAAAGCCCAGCAAACAAAGTGGCTCTGGCGCTGGCGCAGCGGTTTGGCAGCCGGATTGCGATCGTTGAACCCTTTGCGGAGCAGCTGCCTGCCTCCTATGCTGATCTGGACAGCAGCCTGATTGATCTGGATGACGCCATCGAAAGCTGTGACATGTTCATCGTGCTGGTCGATCACGATGTGTTCAAGTCGATCCCGCTGGCCGAGCGTGCCGGCAAGATTGTTTACGACACGCGCGGCATCTGGCCCGATCAACCCGCCGCGTCACCGACCCCCGGACATTTGCGCCTGGTCGGCTGACCGGCTAGGGCGGCTGGCATGGCAATTCTGGTTACAGGCGCAGCCGGGTTCATCGGCCATGCAACCACGCGGGCACTGCTGGCGCGCGGCGAGCATGTCATCGGCATCGACAACCTCAACCCCTATTACGACCCGGCATTGAAGCACGCGCGGCTTGCGGACCTGGCCCAGCTCAACCATGGCCGCTTCAATTTCCATGCGCTCGATTTTGCCGATCATGAAGCGCTTGATGCGGTGCTGGGACCTCATGATATCGACCGGATCGTGCATCTGGGGGCGCAGGCAGGCGTGCGCTACAGCATCGACAACCCCCGTGCCTATGTGCAGTCCAATCTGGTGGGGCATCTCAACCTGCTTGAACTGGCGCGGCATCGGCAGGTAGCGCATTGCGTCTATGCGTCGTCTTCGTCGGTCTACGGCAATACCGCCATCAGCCCGTTCAGTGTCGATGCCCGGGTTGATCACCCGGTCTCGCTCTATGCCGCGACCAAAAAGGCGGATGAACTCATGAGCGAGACCTACGCGCATCTCTACCGCGTGCCGCTCACGGGGTTGCGCTTCTTCACCGTCTACGGCCCATGGGGACGGCCCGATATGGCGCTGTGGACATTCACCGCTGCCATTTTGCAGGGCAAGCCCATTGACGTTTACAATCATGGCGATATGCGCCGCGATTTCACCTACATCGATGATATCGTTGCCGGGGTGATCGCCGCGCTCCACCACCCGCCAGCCGACGATGGCAAGTCCAAGCCGGGGGGCAGCATCAGCCCGCATACTATCTACAATATCGGCAACAACCAGCCCGAAACCCTCTCACGGATGATCGAGGTGCTAGAGGCCGCGTGCGGCAATCCCGCGATTCGCAACCTCCTGCCGATGCAGCCCGGCGATGTCTATGAAACATATGCCGATATCAATGCGATCGCCCATGATCTGGGATATGCACCATCCACCTCAATCGACACCGGCATACCCCGATTTGTTACCTGGTATCGCGAATACACCTGCTGATCCGCATCGCATTTGACCTCATTGGTCAGCCCGCATAGAGGGGCGATATGTCGTGGTGACTCCGGAGCAATACGTTTATGAAAATCGCGATGATCGGTTCAGGTTATGTTGGCCTGGTGTCTGGCGCATGTTTTGCAGATTTTGGCCACGACGTCGTGTGTGTGGATGTTGATGAGCGCAAGATTGACGCCTTGCTGGCTGGCATCATGCCGATCTACGAGCCCGGTCTGGAAGGCCTTGTCGCGGCCAATGTGAAGGCCGAGCGGCTGTCGTTTTCCACCGATCTGCCCAGCAGCGTGGCTGATGCCGATGCGGTGTTCATTGCAGTGGGCACCCCGTCTCGGCGCGGCGACGGCTTTGCTGATCTGAGCTATGTGCGCGAAGCCGCAAAGCAGATCGGCGAATCAATCCGCAAACGCTGTGTCATCGTGACCAAATCAACCGTGCCGGTGGGCACCGGGGACGAAGTGGAAAAGATCATCCGCCAGATCGCGCCGAGTTGCGATTTTGAGGTCGTATCAAACCCCGAGTTTTTGCGCGAAGGCGCGGCCATTGGCGATTTCAAGCGCCCTGACCGGATCGTGGTGGGCACCGAGGTCGAGTGGGCGCGCGAATATATGCGCGAAATCTACCGGCCACTGTTCCTCAACGAATCGCCGATCCTGTTCACCTCACGGCGCACGTCTGAGGTGATCAAATATGCCGCCAACGCGTTCCTCGCGACCAAGATCACCTTCATCAACGAAATGGCCGACCTTTGTGAAAAGGTGGGTGCCAATGTTCAGGATGTCTCGCGCGGGATCGGCCTTGACGGCCGCATCGGAGCGAAGTTCCTTCACGCTGGCCCCGGCTATGGCGGCAGCTGCTTCCCCAAGGACACCTTGGCGCTGATGAAAACCGCGCAGGACCATGAAGCGCCGCTGCAGATTGTCGAGGCGGTGGTGCGCGTCAACGACCTGCGCAAGCGGGCGATGGCACGCAAGGTGATCAACGCCATGGGTGGGTCTGTCGATGGCAAGCGTATTGCCCTGCTCGGCCTGACATTCAAGCCCAACACCGATGACATGCGCGATGCCCCCGCCATCGTTATCGCGCAGGGGCTTATCGATGCCGGCGCCGAGGTTGTTGCCTATGATCCCGAAGGAATGAAGGCCGCCGCCGATCTGATGCCCGGCGTCACTATGGCTGAAGGCACCTACCAGGCGCTTGAGGGGGCTGATGCGGCGGTGATCGTCACCGAATGGGACGTGTTCCGTGCGCTCAACCTGCCGC
>NZ_JBGTFM010000071.1:0-1879 GCF_041747255.1 Blastomonas sp.
CCGGTGTCGCCCACAAGCCGCTCGGGCCACAGGCCGAAGCGCTCCTGCGTCCGATCGATCATGCGGCGCTGCGCGGTGACCTCGGCCTGGCGTATTGCCGTGGTCGCCTCGACATCGACGATTACTGCGTGCTGGAGATCAATCAGGTCGTTGGTAGCATAGGCGAAGAAGGCACGCTCGCGGCTTGCTGCTGTCCAGCGCGCCGCCGGATCGGCCACCGCCAACTGCCTGGGCGGCACTGGGGTCGCTCCGCCAAAGGCGGCATCATCAAGCACGGCCAGATACTCGCGAACGGCATGGCTGGTGGCTGCGTCAGGCAAGGCGTCCGCGCTATCGACGGCATGCTGGCGGCTCACATTGGCGCGCACGAGGCTGCCATCGACCTCGAACCCTTCGCCGCCAACCAGTCCCTCGACAATGCAGCGCGCCACGGTCGTCTCGAACAGCTGGCGCAGGACATCGCTATCACGGAAGCGCCCCCGAGCGACTTTGGGCCGGTTCTTCGAGAAGGTTGAGTGATCGGGCACATCGCCTTCCAGCCCAAGGCGGCAGAACCAGCGATAGGCGAGGTTGACATGCACCTCATCGCACAGTCGCCGCTCGGAACGGATGCCCATGCAATAGCCGATGATCAGCATTCGGATCATCAGCTCGGGATCAACCGAGGGCCGACCGGTCGAGCTGTAGAATGGCCGCAGATGTTCGCGAATGCCTGACAGGTCAACGAACCGATCAATCGAGCGGAGCAGATGATCCTGCGGAACATGCCGCTCCAGGTTGAAGCTGTAAAACAGCGCTTCCTGCGCCACCGTTCGATCGCCCATCATCACACCGTCTCCGCTTCCTCGCAGAGACATAGAATCAATACTCTAGCGCCATTGCAAGGGCGACTTTTTCAACAGAATCCACCCATTTCCCGCAATCCCAAGAGTCAGTGAGATAGACGGGAACCAGACATATCAGCCGCCGCACCTTTACTCCACTAATGACCTTTCGCGCTGGTCGAACTGCCCGGAGATGGGCTGTGAGCAGAGGCACGTGCCTCTGTTCACCCTTCGCAGGGGAACGGTGAGGCAGGGCTTACCGCGACAGTCCGTCAATCGCAGCCCAGCCGTCGATTATCCATGCAATTTGCTGAGCCCGCGCACGGGTCATGCCGCCTAACGCGATGACCGGCGTCTGTACGCGCCGAGCGAGGATGGAAAACCGCGCCACGCCCAAAGTCTTCCCACCCGGATGGGTGCGGGTCGCGAATACCGGCGAGATCAGGACCAGGGTTGCGCCGCTCTCCGTTTTCCGGCGAACGCCGGAATCCAGGGGCGGTTTCAATGCAACCTGACTCCTGGACTCCGGCTTTCGCCGGACAACGACTTGGCCAAAACTGGCTTGTCGCAATTCCTTCAGATTGTGCACCGTGATCAACCGCAACAACCTGCCAGCAGCCGTACCACTCGGAGGCCCATAAAAACCGTCCGCACCCCAGCGGCGCGCCGTCTGTGCATCGCCCGCGAGCACGATCACCCCGCCGCGCCTGCGCATCATTGCCGCGAGCCGGTCGAATCGCGCGCGCCGGGCGGCTGCGTCGAGATGATAATGCCTGAAAATCAGCCCTGACCCGCACGGCAACCGGGCAATCGCACGTTCCAGCGCGGCATCGTTGCGCGCATCGCTGACCAGCCAAAGACGTGGAGGCCAACGCAGGGGAGCAGACAATCCGGGCTGGCGGCGGGGCATTGCCGCGCTTATAGCCGCAGGCCATGAACACGCAAAGCCCAGAGGATATCACCCCACCCAACGGCCCGCTGGCCGATATCCGCGCCGCCATCACCCAGTCGGAAAAGATCGCGGGCCGCCCCGCCAGATCGACCACGCTGATCGC
>NZ_JBGTFM010000072.1:0-4141 GCF_041747255.1 Blastomonas sp.
GAGCCGCCAGCCGCGTCGCTGAGAACGCCGGTCCGGCAAGCCGCGCGGCCCGATCATGCAGCCACGACGCCTCGGCCATCGCATTCATCGGGTCGCCATGCGCCGCCAACCTAGCCGCGATTGCGCCTGCCAGCACATCGCCGCTGCCCGCAACCGACAGCCAGCCGCACCGTCGATCGGCGATGATGCAATTGCCATCCGGTGCCGCCATGATGCTGTCTGCGCCTTTGTAGACAAGGTGCGCACCAATCGTTCTGGCGGCTGCACGGGTGCGCTCTGCCTTGTTGCAGGCCTCTGTCATTTCGCCAACCAGCGCAGTGAACTCGCCATGATGCGGGGTAAGCAATACCGGCTTGGCCCGATCCGACAGCGCTGCGCCACGCTGTGCCAGCAGATGCAGCGCGTCGGCGTCGATCACCAGCGGATGCGGGCAAGCGAGGGCCACCTTTAGCACGGCATCCACCCCGCCATCGCGGCCAAGCCCAGGACCGATCAGCACTGCGCCGATGCGCGGGTCAGCCAACGTTGCCGCCAAAGCTGTGCCATCATCAGCGCTTTGCCAGACGACAGCTGCAGGCAAGTTGGCAGGCGCGGCCCCCCGCCCGATCAGCTTCACATAGCCCGCGCCAGTCGCTTGCGCGGCCTCAGCGGCCAGCAGCGCCGCGCCGGGCATCGCGCCTGCAATGATTGCGACCAGACCGCGTGTATATTTGTGTGATGTCGTATCGGGCGCAGCTATCAGTGGCTTGGCCAGGCGGCGGACGCAGTGACGGCTCACATCGACCCCGATATCTATGAGGCTTAACGTGCCGCAATCGCTGGCGGTCGGCTCGAGCAAATGCGCATATTTGTAAGCCCCAAGCGCAATGACATGGTCAAAACGCAGCGCATCGTTCAGCCACATTGCCCGGTCGGCATCGACCCCGCTGGGCAGATCGACCGCAAAACTGCGCCGCGCCCCCGAAACAAGCTTACAGACCAGTGACCAAAGGGGTTCATCGACCGGGCGCGACAGGCCGCTGCCGAACACACAATCGACGACCTGCGGGCACGCGGTTGCATCAGCAATTGCGATGATGTCACCCTGAAACGCAGCACAGGCATTGCGCGCCGCATGGGTGGCGGACGGATGCGTCGCAGCGACCGTGGCCCGCACTCCCTTGGTACGCAAAAACTCTGCGATAACATAGCCATCGCCGCCATTATTGCCGGGACCACACAAAATCAGCGTCGGCGTCAGCCCGCCAATCCGCCAGATCAGTTCGCCCGCGCCCTGCCCGGCGCGCGTCATCAGTGCGTCGACCGATGTTCCGGCATCGAACAATGCCTGCTCAGCCGCGACCATTTGCGCGACGGTGACGACAGGCTCGCCGCGATCAGGCACCGCCCGCCGCAGCGCCGGGCTTGATTGTGGCGGGCAAACGATAGCGATCGCGCCCGACCGATACCTCGATGCGGCCATCGGTCAGCGGTGTCACCACCGCCTCTTCAGACCCATCGGCGGCGACCAGTCCGCGACCATCATCGACAATCTCAAACCGCCGGAATCCGCCATCGGGGTGACGCATCACCAGTCCGCGGGTCTCACCGTTTTGCACACGCTCGACATCGCACCCGTCGGTAAACTCGGTGCTTTGCCCAAGCGCGCACTGCACCGCCGCCGTCTCGCCGCCTGTAAGCGACTCGGGCTCACCCGCATCAGTTGAGCATCCGCCGGTCATCGCGATAAAAGTCAGAGCGAGGCCGCCCGTGCCAAATCGGTCAGATATCCGCATAAACGTGCCGCTCCGCCTTTGCGCCGGGATGGGTGATCGCACCCTTGCTCGCTGGCCCGACGTTCTGCGCATAGCGCCACAATGCCCCCGATTGATAGTCATTGATGCGTGGCTGCCATGCTGCGCGACGCTCTGCCAGCACGGCGTCATCGACCAGCAGGTCAATCGTGCCCTTTTCAGCGTCGATCGCGATGATATCGCCTTCCTCGATCAGCGCGATGGGGCCGCAATCGGCGGCTTCGGGGCCGACATGGCCGATGCAGAACCCACGCGTCGCGCCGGAAAAGCGCCCGTCTGTGATCAGCGCGACACTGTCACCCATGCCCTGTCCGTAAAGCGCCGCCGTGGTCGACAGCATCTCGCGCATGCCTGGACCACCCTTGGGGCCTTCATAGCGGATGACGATGACCGCGCCTTCTTTGATCTGCCGCGACTCGACCGCTGCAAAGCAATCCTCCTCGCAATCAAACACCTGCGCCGGGCCGGTGAACTGCAGCCGCGTCATGCCGGCAACCTTCACAATCGCGCCTTCGGGCGCGAGCGTGCCTTTAAGGCCAACCACCCCGCCGGTGGGCGAAAGTGGCGTTTTCACGTCGTAGATGACCTTCTGGTCGGGATTCCACGTTACCTGATCGATGTTCTCGCCCAGCGTTTTGCCGGTCACGGTCATGCAATTGCCATGCAGCAGGCCATTATCCAGCAGTGTTTTCATCAGCATATAAACGCCCCCGGCATCGTACATGTCCTTGGCGACATAGCGGCCACCCGGTTGTAAATCAGCGATATAGGGCGTGGCTTTGAAGATCTCGGCGACATCGAACAGATCGAAGTCAATTCCCGCCTCGCTCGCCATCGCGGGCAAATGCAGTCCTGCGTTGGTCGAGCCGCCGGTTGCCGCGACCACGCGCGCTGCATTTTCAAACGCCTGCAGAGTACATATGTCGCGCGGCCTCAGGTTACGGGCGATCAGCTCCATCACCTGCTTTCCGGCTGCGACAGCGATGTCGGCCCGGTTCTGATATGGCGCGGGCACCATATTGCTGTTGGGCAGCGACAGGCCAATCGCCTCACCGACACAGGCCATGGTGTTCGCAGTGTACTGCCCGCCGCACGCGCCGTGCCCGGGACAGGCGACCTTTTCGAGCGCAATCAGGTCCTTGAGTGGACAATTTCCAGCTGCGTGCTGACCGACGGCCTCAAACACGTCTTTCACCGTTACATCGCGGCCATCATATCGACCCGGCAGGATCGATCCTCCATAAACGAAGATCGATGGCACGTTGAGTCGCAGCATCGCCATCATCATGCCCGGCAGCGACTTGTCACAACCGGCAAAGCCGACGAGTGCATCATAGCAATGGCCGCGCACCGAGAGCTCGACCGAATCTGCAATTACCTCGCGGCTGACCAGCGAGCTTTTCATGCCCTGATGGCCCATGGCGATGCCGTCAGTGACGGTGATGGTGTTGAACCGACGCGGCATTCCGCCGCCTTTGTTGACGCCATCGCGGCAGACATCGGCCTGCGCATTGAGCGTGGTGTTGCAGGGCGCGCTGTCGTTGCCCGCGCTGGCGATGCCGACGAATGGCCGCCCGATTTCCTCCTCGCTCAGCCCCATCGCATAATAATAGCTGCGGTGCGGCGCGCGTTCCGGCCCCACCGATACGTGGCGGCTGGGCAATCTGGATTTATCGAAGCTGTGGGTCATTCTCGGGCCTTTCTGTGGCCCGTGTCTCTTTCAAAATCAGGCGCGTTGCGCAAGACTATTGCGGCAGGCAATCGCCGCTTGACCAATAATTGCAGCAAACCGCGCCTGCCCGTCCATCGTCACGACATGATCCTGACGCATTTCAAGCCCCAGATAGGGCCGAGCATAGCCTTCTGCATGCCGGTTCATCGTCGCGTTGAGCAAGGTGCCCGCATAGGGCAGTTGATCGCCGACATGCAGGCCCGCCGCCGTCAGCAGCGGGATCGCGATCCGCGCCGCGCGGTCATCGCGATTATAAAGCACGCCGATGTCCCACGGGCGCCGCTCTTCGGGGCGGGTCGCGAGTTGCGGGGTAAAGCTGTGCAGCGACAAGATAAATGGGTCGCTTACCTGCGCCAGAGTCCGCTCGACCGCCGCGTGATACGGGCGGTAGAATGCGTCGAGCCGGACGGGTACATCGGCATCAGCATTGCCGGGGATCATCTGGCCGTCGCTGATGTGGGGGATGAGGCCCGTAGCATCCTCCTCGCGATTGAAATCGATTACCAACCGCGAGACCCCAGCCAACACCGCGCCGCATCCGATCGCACTGCACAGCAGCCGCGTGACTTCGGCCACGCCAATGTCTAGCGCAATATGCCGATCAAGCGCTTCGGCG
>NZ_JBGTFM010000073.1:0-6639 GCF_041747255.1 Blastomonas sp.
CCGTCGCGGTCCAGCGCCTGCATCCGCAGCGCCTTCCAGCGCGGGCCGCGTGTGACCTTAGCGGAGTGCCGTGCATATTCGCTGCGCTTGCTGTTCATCCCCATGCGATGCGCCCTCCCTTGTGGGACGGTCTGCCCATGATCCGCGCGCCTTCGGCAACGGCTATGACGGTCGCGGACGCCGCGTCGATCCGGCCCATGGACCGGGCTTTCGCCAGCTTGAGATTGTTCGCAGGATCGCGCAGCGTGACCGCATCAGCGAACGCAGATCGCAACAGCAGGGACGGACTGGTCTGGACCTTGCCGTCGAAGGCCGCGCGCCGGAACCGCTCGCAATCCTCACCGCCATCCTTGAACCCGAATCCGCGCCAGACCACCGGCGCGCGGATGCCCGCCCGGTCAATCGCCTCGCCAAGTTCGCTTTGCTTGTAACGATCCGATACCAGCGCCGCGACGGGTTCGCCCTCGATATGGTTCATCACCTCGATCAGCCACGGGGCAATCGGCACGGTCTGGTCGCCCAGCGTCGACAACTCGCCGCGCTCGTTCATCTCGACATAGCGCCCCTGCACCCCGTCATTCGCGCCGCGATCCGCGAGGTTCGGTTTGCTGGGGAAGGTGCCAAGCGCCTCAAGTCTGCCCGTCTCGGGCCAGTAGAACGCCGCCGCCGTCATGGATGCAGAGCCGCCAAGGTCGATACCGATGACGACCTGCCCCTTTCGCGGAGGCAGGTCGCCACACTCGCACCCAAGCCACTCGTCAACACTCAGGAGCACGTCACGGGTTTCCCCGCTGACGCGCTCGTTTCGGTTGTAGAGCCTAAAGGTTGTTAAAGTGCTTCCACCCCGCGCAATTGCCCGCCGTGCCTGCCCTTGCAGCCATTCCAGACTGGAACCGATACCTGCCGCCGCGCCGGGGTTCGCCTCTTTCAGCGATTCCAGATCATCCGCAGGCAAGCCCGGTGCAGGGCGATGTTCCTGCCGGTAAATGCCGGGTGCATCCTCGTCCAGCCACACAGAAAACGGGTGCGCATCATCCGGCGCAGATGTTGAGATGATCAGCGCCCGCCCGCCGCGCTTGCCCATGCCGGACAACAGCGCATGTTCCAGAGCGTCACCCTGATCCGCCGCCCAATGGCCGCGCTCGTCCATCAGGATCAGCGTAGGCGCAGACCCAAGCGCCGACTTGCCATCCGCCGCAATCGCCCGGATGAAATGCCCGCCGCCGTCACCGTCATATTCGATTTCGAGCCGTGGCGAACGCCGCACTGTGAACAGCTTCTGTTCATCCTCCGGCAGGGACCGCATGAAGCCGACTACGAAGTCAAAGGCGATGCGCGCCTGATCCCGCGTTCGCGCCGCAATCAGGATTTCACGCCGTGGCTGCGCGTCCCATTTGCCCATTGCCGCACCCAAGGCGATGCCAGCGGACAGAGCGGTTTTCGCGTTGCCCCTACCTATCGACAGAACCGCGACGTTCACGCCATCGGCCAGAGCGCCTCTGACAAACTTCTTCTGGAACGGTGCCAGCTTGATCAGTTCGCCAGCTTTTGGACCCTCTGGAATCCTCAGGCTTTCAAGGAAGCGGATTGCTTTGGTTGCAGTCCTCATGTCAGTTTCCAAACAAACTGGCAAAGCGAGGACAAGGTGACCGAAATAGAACAGCTACATAAAGAAATCCACGAGCTTAGAAGCGATCTAAAAAGTGTCGTGAGCTTAGTGAGAACGCACGCTAAACAACGAATGCTGATCGAAGAGTACCTTTGCCAAACAACCTCTCGGACAGGATGGACACAGGCGCAGAAATTCTTGGCGGCGCTTGTCCCTTTCTGGGGTTTCTTCCACCCTTTGCGGTTTCTTTCGGCGCAACCTTTCGAACTCTGGAAAGATGGAAAGTTAGAAGCCTTAACTGCTCGATTGAACCGTGAAGCTGAAATGACTGAAAGAGAATGAAGTGCCTTGAGAATTGACACTTTGAAGCACAGCGCGAACGCATAACCCCCACCCGCGACACCCCCCCGGCTTTGAAGATGGGGCATTGGGACCAGATAAGCGCCTCCGATGAACGTCACGTCAGGGCGCGCATCGCCTCTCAGGGCGTGCGTGCAGCCCCTAGGGGTATGGGGATGTGGTTGGCTAGGGGTTTGAAGGGGGGATACAGGGGGATTGCTAGGGGGTAGCGTAGCCCAATTGCTAGGGGGTTTGCAGGGGGTTTGCATGGTTGTCATTGGCCCGCCTCCACAATGTATGAACGCTGCCGAGACGCTGGCCCGTCCTTCTCAATCCTGATCTTGTCGGATGCCAGCAGCCCTTCCATCGCGGCCTTGAGCGCGCGTTTGGTCATGCCTTCATTGTCGGGATGCTCAGAGAAAACCTTCGGGGCGAAACTGCCGCCGCTCACATGGTTAACTTGCCTGCCTTGGGCTGTGAACGTGGCCAGCAGCTTCATGAACACGCGCTGCGCCTTGGCCCCCGCCGCCATCGCATCCAGCCCTTGAGCGGCCACCTCGGCGACGAACACGCCGTTCGTCCACTTCATATGCGTCTCGCCACCGACGCGCCCGTAGTTGGCCTTCATGGTGGTTAGGACGCGGCGGTCAGGGTCCATCTCATAGCCGCCATCCGTGATCCGTGACAAGTAGAGCCGCGAACGGACAGAGTTGTTCCACGCCGTGCTGCCTGAGCTGCCCGTGCCGCTTGCAAGGCCCGTCAAGGATGGATGCCCCAGCAACAGGACGGCGCAGTCCCGCTTGAGCGCCAGACCGCGCAGGATGCCGATAAACTGCCGCACTTTTGCCCGGTCGTTTTCATTGGCTGGATACACGTCTGCCAGTGTGTCGATCACGATCAGCGCCGGAGTTTCGTCCGCTGCCCTGCTATCGAGTTCCTTGAACAGTTCGGACGCCATCAGGGTCACTTGGCTCTCGACTGCCAGCAGCGCATCCTCGCCCGCCAATGAGCGCAGCGTCATCCCGGCTATGTCGTCATAGTTGCGACCCTCTGCCCTGAGGATATCGTCAACGCGCCGGTGCAGTTCGTCGTCGTCATCCTCTGCGCTCATGTAGATCACGCTGCCCTCAGACACTGCCTTGCCGATCCACTGACGCGCAGAAGACGCCGCCACCGCAAGCTGCAACGCCAACAGGCTCTTGCCGGTGCCACCATCGCCGGAGAACAGCGTCACCGTCTTTTGGGGGATAAGCCCACCCACGAGCCATTCGCGCGGCTTGACGGCCTTCCCCTTGAGCGATGCAGCCGAATAGAACCTGCTTTCGCGCTTCGGCGCAGCCTGCACTTTCATTGAACCCAATTGTGGCGGCGTTTCACCAGGGCAACCGTTCGCAACCCATTCCTCGAACGATCCATCCATCATGCGGCCTCCGAATCTTCGAGAGGCTCACACAGTGCCGCGTCGGCAACCTCACAGGCAGTTTCGTAATCCAGCGACTTGAGCGCCATGAACGCCAACGCGCCACGTTGGCGGGCCGTCAGACGCGCCGCGAGGATCAACGGCAGGCCAGCCCAGGCGTCGAAGTTATCCAACCATGCGGCGTAGCCTATGGCGCGGGACACCCGCTTGATATTGTCGGGAACGTGCTTTGCGATGCTGTTCATGCTGCACCGCCGATCCGGTCTAGCAGGTTGGCAACCCGTCGCAGGCTCTTGGCAATATCCTCAGCCTCGGCCAAGGTTATTTCAACATTTGGCGGAACGCCATTATCCCAGCTATCGGAATTGCAAACCTCGCTATCAACGAAGCTCTGGAAACGATCAGCAATTTCATGAGTCATGGTGCTGTCCGCCGCAGCGCTTCCGGCAAGCCCTCCTATCCGCAATGCCCATTCAACATCGTTCGGGGATATGCTCATGCCGCCACCCCGCAGAAATGGCGCAGGATTATTGCTGGCGCTCCGGCCCATTCCGCGCTATCTTTCGGGGCGAGCTGGACGACTTCAAAAGACTTGTTAGCGTCGGGTGCAGCTACCACTGCCCCGGCGTTTTTCTTTTCGGTATTGCTCATGCGGCCACCTCGGCCTGAGCGTCCAGCCAAGCGGATACGTCCGCTTCGCGCCAATAGCGGCGACGGGCGATGTAGATGGGCTTGGGGAAATTCAGCGCCGGGTCATTCAACCAGCGCCACAGTGTCATATCCGAGACGCCGCCTAGTGCATCACGCACCGCCGCCGCCGTCTGCAATTTGGTGGTCATGGGCCTACCTCGTTAGAACAGGTTAGGCCTTCCAATATTCACAGAAACAGGGTGAGAGCAAAAGGTTGCGCCGCACCTATTTTTTGGAAATAGGTTTCAGATCGTCCCCCCGGTAAAGCTCGATCAACTCTGCATCTGCACAACTGAGTGCCATACGTCTATAGTCGATCTTGATCTTGGCAAAGACTGCGCTCAAGGCTTGCTCCTCAGTTCGCGGAAAGTCTATTTGCCTAAGGTATTTGCGCGCCATTGTAGCAGATACCCCAAGCAAACATTCAATGTCGCGTTGAATGGCCTCTAATTTAGTCCAGCCATCCACTTCCGCACGCCAGAATCTAATCAGCGCCGCCTTTATCGGTTTTCCTGATCGGGGCTTTGGTCCGCGCGGCCCCTTCGGAATATTATCCCGAACAAATTTTGCAAGAAATTCTCGTTCAATATTGTTCAGATTGTTTTCCAATATAAGTTGCTCAAGTTGATCAGCATTGCCTCTTAAAAAGCGCTGTATCGCTGAATTTCGAAACTGACTAAAGTCCATCAAACTCGTCCGCCAATCCGCACCACGTTATCCGCCCGGCCTTCCACCAGATCGGACACAAAACGCGCCCATGCGTCTAGTGCATCGCGCTTTTCATCTGCGTAATCGTGCCGCTGATACACGCTCACAATGCCCCCTGCTGTGCCGCTCACATGATTTAGAACCGCCTCTGTCACGCGCACCGGGATACCCATTCGCGCCATGCCGGTTGCCGCCGTGCGGCGTAGATCGTGAAACGTCCAGTGCGGGATCTCCACCGACTCGCCGCGTTCGTCGCTGGCAATCTCCGCCATGCGTTTGGCAATGTGATTCCGGCCCTTGTGATAACCTTGCAGGGCGCTTTCGCCGGAAGTGGTGAACACATAGCCCGTATCTCCCTTGACACGCTCCACCGCCGCCAGAACGTCCTGTGCGGCCTCTGATAACGGCACGTCATGCGCGCGGCCGTTCTTTGTTCGGTCGGCGGTCAGGTGCCACAGATCGCCGCTTGCCTCACGGTCAGTCATGTTTACAACCTCACCAAGCCTTTGGCCGGTCAGCAACAGCATTTTGCCAAGATGCCCCCACGGCTGGCCCTCGCGGGTGCAGGCTTGCCAGAACCACCGGGTTTCATCATCGGTCAACACGCGGTCGCGGCTCTTTTCCTTGGCTACGGGTTTCACACCCATCGCGGGTGATTGGTCGATAATGTCGCGCTCGACACACCAGCTTAGAAACTTGTTCAGATAAGCCCGGACGCGGTTCGCGGTCACTACCCGCCCGCTATCCGCAATTCCGTCCAGCAGGTCGATCACGTCGCGCTTGGCAATGTCGTGAATGTCACGCTCACCCCAGATTGCCACCACATGCCGGTTCAACTCCCGCTTGACGGTTTCGCCGGATTTCAAGGTTGACAGGTGCCGCTTGCCGAATTGCTCCATAAGCGTCTTGATCTTGTCGCGCTCGGATAACTGCACCGCGATCCGTGCGGCCTTGGTCCGCTTCTTCGCTGCGCTCGGATCGTTGCCGTGGTCAACAGCCTCGATAGCCTCGGACGCGGCGGCGCGCGCATCGGCCAGCCCCACGACAGGCCAGCGCCCCAATGTCAGCTTCTTGGGCTTGCCCGCGTAACGATAGCGCAAGGCCCAGGATTTCACCCCACTCGGCTGGATCACGAGATAAAGCCCGGACAGTGCCGGGTCAGGTATTTCGCGGCGGTTAGTGTCCGGTTTCGCGGCTTCTATCGCCTTCGTCGTGAGTGCCTTCGCCATAGTCAATTTTTCCTCTGGGGTAACACTGGGGTAACAGATTGGCCGGTTTTGAGCCGTTACCCCAAGTTAGTATCAGAGACTAACAATGCAAGGAAATACTTGTGCTATATGAGTTTTTGCGCACCGATAGTTTTACAAAGTTAGGGACAGTTTGGACATAAATCTTGACTGTTAATCAATTGGTCGTAGGTTCGATCCCTACCGCCGGAGCCAATATATAAAAAAATCAATGACTTAGGGTGATTTTCGCCTGTCATTCCCGCCCGAGGCCCCTCTGTGCCCTTAAGCGTAGCATTTTGCTGCGCACAAAGAGTCGGAGATTGGTATGGGACGCATCGCCTATATCTCTAAGCGAGGCAACATATGGTGGTTTCGCCGTCGCTTTCCCGTTTTATTTATCAAGTCGTCACAAAATAGCCGAAAATCAGAGGTTTGTGTTGATCCTGGAACAATAGCGCAAGCTACGGGACACCTTGCAATAAGCCTCCAAACCTCGTCTCTCAGCGATGTGATTTTCCAGGTACTGAAGTACGATGTCTTCCGTGATGGCACCGTTGGTGGTTGAAAAATACCCCCTGCCCCAAAACCGGCAGCCCCAGTAGCGCTTTCGGATGGCTGGAAACTCCCGTTGCACCTTGTGGGAC
>NZ_JBGTFM010000074.1:0-5962 GCF_041747255.1 Blastomonas sp.
GCGTTCCTTTCCGTTGAAGGAACTCCACCCTCACAAGCGACTTCGCCGCTCTCAAAGCCTCAACAATACTACGCTACGTTACCCCAAGCGACTCTCCCGCGAAGCGGGTTCGTGCTCTGTCTTTTCAACCGCCTTTGCGGACACCCGATGAGAGATCGTACGGCGTCAAGTTTCTGTAGCTCCCTCAGCCCAGCAGGCACATTGAAACACAAAACCCACGCAAGCGAACGCCTGCTGAGGCAGCCTTTTGTCATTCCGCGCTACACCACCCGCTTGACCCCGTTGTACGCGCCTTCGGTGCGCAATATGATCGTGACAGGTGAAGCCGAGCGATTACGCCAGAACCAGCCATGGCTGCCATCAAATGCCGCAATCAGCTCGCCTTGTTCGCCGGCTGAATCCCGGCCCTTGCCATAGCCATGATAGGAAATGCCCGGCGCATCGGCGTGCGTGTCATAATTGACGCGGCCACCTTCGACTGCCCAGTCGAAATCGATCCGCGCGCCCTTCGCCGCCGTCAGTTTGATCTCTGCACCTTGGCCCGGCGCCAGCGTCAGGCGGGTGACATCACTGCGTCGTTGGATTTCGGCCTCGGGCTGTACCGGTGATACAGATTGGGTCGGGGTCGCGGCTGGATTGGCTTTCGGGGTAGCAGCCGCAGCGTCGGCTTGCCCAGCGGCTTCGGTCTCGGCGGCTTCAGCGAACGCGGCCTCCTTGGCAAGTTGGACCTTGATCTCGCCCATCTGCGTGAGGTTCAGTGCGCGTCCGATACCCGTGGGGTCGATCGCAAGTCAGATGGCAACACGATCGTCACCAGGATCGCCGCAGCGGCTGCAACGGCAAATGCGGTGGCACCCAGCAATTGCCGATTGGTCGGGAGGTCATCTGAATGGGGGCGTTGGGAATTGAACATGGGGTATCTCCTCGAAACAGGCTCAGCTGGCTGCGAGGCCTGCGAGCTGGAAACCGACCAGCACGAAGCCGGCGGTCATCAGCAGGGTGTTGGCGGCAAAGGCGTGGCGGATGAAGCTGCTGGTCCGACGCCAGAAGCCCATGACGATGAGGATTGCGCCAAGCGCCAGCAGCTGGCCGATCTCGACGCGAATGTTGAACGCGATGAGGTTGGGGATGAGCCCATCCTGCGCGAACTCGAACTCGATGATCTTGGTCGCCAAGCCAAAGCCATGGAACAGGCCGAAGATCAGGGTCGCGATCTTGGTGTTCGGTTGAACGCCGAACCATCGCTGAAACGCCCCAAGGTTATCGAGTGCCTTGTAGACCACTGACAGGCCGATGATCGCATCGATGATATAGGCGTTGGCGCTGATGCCGGTCAGCACCCCGAACAGCAATGTAGCCGAATGACCGATCGCGAACAGCGTCACGTAGATGGCGACATCCTTCAACCGATACAGGAAGAAGATAACCCCGAAAAGGAACAGTAGATGATCGTATCCCGTGACCATGTGCTTTGCGCCGAGATACAGGAATGGGAAGAACAGCACGCCGCTGCTTTCCAGAATGTAACCCTTGTCGCCTTCGCAGGTATCGCCGGTGCAGCCAGCTATTGTCGTTTGCAACTCCTCGAACACATCTTTGCTGATCACCACCGCGCGGTCCGCCTGACCGACCGTCAATAGCAGCGCTGCATAGTTCGTTCGCATTGATCTGCGGTCATTTGCGGCTTGGTTGCATCGGGTTGCCCAGGTTTCGGTTTCACAGCCCGCCCAACGCGGCTCAAAGCGCGCGAGCACCGCATCGAACTCCGCGCCCCCCTCATCGCCGCGCCCTTGTTCGTGCAGCAGCGCACCATATGTGGCGAGCGTTTCGCCCAAATGCTGGTCGTCGCGTGCGCAACCCATAGCCATGCGTCCCGCGGGGGTGTCGCGCCACCGCCCGCATTCGTATATAACCTCAGTCGCGGCGCGGACATAACGCCTGAAAGGCACGATAGACTCGGCGACAAAGCCATTGCTGCGCAGACTGTTGGAATATTGCCGCTCAATATCGGCGGTGGCGTAGCTTTCGGGCCCATACATTTTTCCTGAAATGGCGATCGCCTTTTCAAGTGCGCGCAGCTGTTCGGCGCTCTTGCCTGCCCAGCCGAGATTATAGGCGTGCGCAACGAGTTTTGCGACATAATCGGGGCTGGTCTCACCGACATCGGCGGCAATCAGCGCCAGTGCCTGCTCGGAAATTGCCGCCTGTTCACCCAATGGCGCTTTGGCTGCACGGCTTTCGAGTTCTGCAATTTTGGCTGCGGTGGCGGAAGATAGTGTACGCGGCGCAGGGGCGGCAGTTAATTGCGCGGCAGCGGGCATGGCGACGAAGGCGAACAGCGCGACCAGCCAAATGCCAATTATGGTCTGCGCGTGTCGCATGGCCCGGCGCCCTTTGTTTGTGCACATTCAAGAGCTAACGGGGTTCATCTGCAAGAGCAACTGGTTCTGAATATCTACGCGAGCTTGAAGCGCACCGAAGGCCGAAGTTCAGGGCATCGCTGATCAAATCTCGGGCAATTACGGATACGATTCGGGCATGCCTATTTGGTGAGAGCGCCGTCGCAACCAGTTTGGGCTGGCGCGTCGCCAAGGCTCAACGCCACGGCTTCGGCAATCTTGATCCCATCTACCGCTGCTGACAGGATGCCCCCGGCATAGCCCGCGCCTTCGCCGGCAGGAAACAGACCCACAGTGTTTAGGCTTTGCAGATCGTCGCCCCGCGTGAAGCGGACCGGTGATGACGTGCGTGTCTCGACACCGGTCATCAACACATCGGGATGATCATAGCCCGGGATCTGCCGGCCAAATACAGGCAGTGCCTCGCGCATCGCGGTCACTGCGAAGTCTGGCAGGCATTGCGCCAAATCCGTCATATGCACTCCGGGCTTGTATGATGGCGTGACCAGCCCAAGCGCCTCAGAGGGGCGTCCTGCGAGGAAGTCGCCCAGTCTTTGGGCTGGGGCCTTGTAGCTCGATCCTCCCGCAACAAAGGCCAACGATTCCCAATGGCGTTGCAGTGCGATGCCCGCGAGCGGATCGCCGGGGAAGTCGCGCGCCGGATCGATTGCGACAACCAATCCGGAGTTCGCATTGCGCTCGTTGCGCGAATATTGGCTCATGCCGTTGGTGGCCACGCGGCCTTCCTCAGACGTTGCTGCGACCACCGTGCCGCCAGGGCACATGCAGAAACTATAGACTGTCCGATCATTCTTGCAGTGGTGCGAGATGTGATATTCCGCCGCGCCGAGGATGGGATGGCCCGCGTTGACGCCGAAGCGCGCTTTGTCGATCCAGGATTGCGGGTGTTCGATCCTGACGCCAATTGAAAATGGTTTTGCCTCGACATGGACCCCGGCAGCATGGAGCATCGCAAAGGTGTCGCGCGCACTGTGACCAATTGCGAGCACGACATGATCGGCCTCCAGATACTCACCGGTGCTTAAATGGACTCCGCGAACGCGGCGATCACCACGGGCATCGGTAGCAATATCTGTGCCATCAACGCGGTTTGAGAATCGATATTCGCCGCCGAGCGTTTCGATGCTCTTGCGCATGCTCTCAACCATTGTCACCAGCCGGAACGTTCCGATGTGTGGATGCGCCTCGGTGAGAATCTCGGGCGGTGCCCCGGCATTGACGAACTCGGTCAAAACCTTGCGGTCGCGATTACGCGGATCCTTGATCCTGCTGTAGAGCTTTCCGTCGGAAAAGGTGCCGGCGCCGCCCTCGCCGAACTGTGCGTTCGATTCCGGATTGAGTACCCCGCGCCGCCAAAGCCCCCAGGTGTCCTTGGTCCGCTCACGCACCACCTTCCCCCGGTCAAGTATGATGGGGCGAAATCCCATCTGGGCCAGGATGAGCCCGGCAAAAAGCCCGCATGGCCCCGCGCCTATGACAACGGGGCGCTTCGACGCGCCACTTGCCGGTGCTTTGGCGACGAGATGATAACGGGGGTCCCGCGTGGGCTGGACGTTGCTATCCTTGCGAAAGCGCGCGAGCACCGCCGCCTCGTCCTTCACGTTCACATCGACCGAATAGACCAGCTGGATGTTTGTCTTGTCGCGCGCATCATGGCCGCGGCGCGAGACGACATAGAGCACCAGATCGCGCGGGGCGATCCGCAGCCGCCTGCAGATTGCAGCGGGCAATGCCTCGTCCGGATGGTGGAGCGGCAGCGCTAGTTCGGTTATGCGCAACATTGTGCGGCTTTAGAGAGTGATAAAGCGAAATGCCAATCGCTCATGTGCGGTCCGCTTCTATCGCGTCCGAGCAACCGGTCGCCGGAACCAGTCGCTTGGCGGGCTACAGAATAATATGCTGCCTCAGGCGGCTGGATTAGGACCGACAACTATGCTGAAATCGGTGGTTTAAATACTGATTTAAAAGGTTTTCTGAAAAAACGAGGTTTGGTTCGAGTTAGAAGCGTGCCTCCACCCATCTTCAATAGATCGCCGGACATTGATATCGAGCTGAATAAACCCGCTTTTTCGGGCAATTTTCTGTGCATTGCGAGTTTTTGACTCTGCCGGTTTTGCCTGCTTCGTGGCAGTTTAAGGCGATTGTCTCTGTCCAATCAACCGCAGCTAAAGTTTCGGTTTCGCCCGATTATCGCCAGTGCTTCGTTGCCAACTCCTCTTGAGCCGACCGGCGCAAGATTGCATCACAGCCAGCGGAAGGGCGATGGTAAAGTCGCGTTACACGAGGCCCATTGAGGACCTGAACTGCTGGATAAATACGCCTATGGCAAAGCCGCCATGTGACGACAGCAACAGGGCCAGTTGCTGGATGGCTGGTTCAGAGGATCGCGCTGCAAAAAACGGACAGTTTCAATTTATTCAGTGGATCATTGCGCCTGTGTTACACCGCCACCTACCGCGCGATACAGGGAAATTTTGCGCAGGCTGACCTCTGAATCGGCAATTGCCGCAGCTTGGCCAGAGGCAAGGCTCGTCCGCTCGGCATCCAGCACCGTCAAAAAATTGGTGAGCCCCCGGCGATAGCGCTCACGTGCGAGTTCTGCGGCGTCCCGGTCCAGCTCAGCCTGACGGGCTACAGCGTCAGCGTTGCGCGTGGCTGCGCGCAGGCCACCCAGCGCGGCTTCGGTCTCACCGAGCGCCGCAAAGAGTGTTTTGCGATAGCTGGCAAAGGCTTCACGCGCCTCGGCTTGGCGTTGGTCGATGCGCGCGCCGACCCGGCCGAAGTCGAACAATGGCCCGGACACCGCACCGCCGAGCGAGCCAATTATTGCATCTTGCGTCAACAGATCCCCCAGCGCCAGGGAGATGAGGCCCAGACCGGCAGTGAGGCTGAAGGTCGGAAACCGATCGGCAGCAGCGGCGGCAATCTCGGCATCCGCTGCGGCCAAGCGGCGTTCGGCGGCTATCACATCCGGACGTTGGCGCAACACGGTGGTGGGGATAGACGGTGCGGCGCTGTCTGGCCGCGCTGGCGCAGCGTCCGGGGCACCCTGCTCCAGTGCGGCAAGCACATTCTGGGCGGGAAGTCCTGTGAGCGTCACCAGCCGGCCGATAACCTCGGCGCGCTCGCCGGCAATGCTCTCCATGCGGGCCCCAGCCTGGGCCTCAAGAGACTGCGCACGCACCTCATCTGATGTTGGCACCAACCCGGCGCGTGCGCGAACCCCTGTGATCTCGGCGAGCGCGCGTGCGCTTTGTACGTCGCGGCCAATCAAGGCGGCACGCTGATCGACCTCGCGGACATCGGCAATGGCTGTCGCAATATCCGTGATTAGCGCCAACCGCACTGCATTGGCATCGGCGGTTGCCGCATCCAGCCGGGCGGCGCTCGCACGCCCACTGGCACGCAGTCGGCCGAACAGATCGAGGTCCCAACTGGCATCGACCGCCGCGCTGAAACTGCTTTGATATTGCTGGGTCTGGATGGAAGGAGGCAATGCGCCAAACTGTGCGGCGCTGATCCGTTGGCGCGATGCTGCGCCG
>NZ_JBGTFM010000075.1:0-2505 GCF_041747255.1 Blastomonas sp.
CTGGGATAACGTAGCCCCTTGCGATCATACCGACCGCGGTTCTCGTCCGTCCACATCCGTCAACCCTCGCAAATCCATGCCTCCGTCAAGGATTCACAAGGGACTCCAAAGATTCAAGATGATCTCGGATGGACACTTAGGGTCAAAAACCACATAAGCATCGGCCGCAACGACCACCTTACAAACCCCGCAAATGAACCTGACTCAACGAAACACGACAGGTTACTTCATTTTCCGTCGACATGATGCCAGAACCCCGACTTCCGGCCGTGTTCTAGCTTCATCCGAGCGACATAGACGTCGTGCGGCTCAAACGTCCCATAATCGTTGATCCGGCCGGCCAGCGCCGCGCATTCGGTCAAGTGTCGGGCGGCATAGCCGTAGCGCTTTGATCTGGCCTTCGACAGTGTGAAGTCGATCATAGCTCTCAAGGCCAGCGTGGCGGCAAGCGGGTGGCGCTCCGAGGTAGCCTCAGCTGCCGGCACGAGAAATTCGTAGTGGTCGCCGTTGATTTCGGCGTGGCGGTCAATCAACAACCGGGCTGCGCGGTCTGGCGATGGCCAGTCCAGGAAAAAGCCCAAGGCCGGCGTCCCGCGCGAGTGGGCCGCGGCGTGGTCCATGGCCCGTTCCTCGGCCTCGATGTCCTCGAAATCGGGAAGCCGCTTTAGAAAATCGCGCAGGTATTCAGAATTTAGAGTGCTCTCGAAACAGCTCAAACGAAAAGCCTGCGCCTCCTCCTTGCGATCAAGCGCCTCAAGCACGACAAGTCGAGTGTCCTGCCACTCGCGGGGCACCCAGCGGTCGTTGTCCACCTCGGCCCGTTCGATGAAGCCAAGCGCATCCTCTGCCCTGCCAGCGGCCAGTAGGCGCGCCGCAATTTCGGCCGCAATCTTGGGTACCTTCCGCGTTTTTGGATCGTATTGGGCGATGAAGGCATCCACGTCGCCCATGGCATCGGCGATGTCCTTCAGCGCCATCCCCACCATGCTTTGCCGGGAGCGCTCTTCCATCTCATGCGCGTAGGTGGTCCCGCCACTGCCATACCCCACTGCCTCCCATTCCTCTTTCGGGGGCACCGGGACAGGCTCCGCCGCCAACGCCTCTATGCGCTGCTTGAGGTGGCCGAGGCCTTCCGCTCCCAATGCCGGTTTCAGAATGGCGATCAACCCATCATACTGACCATAGCCATTGTCACACAAGGCCTCGACAGCCGCATCGGCCAAATCTTCCGGCGACGTCCCGGCAGCGAGCGCGATTTCGCCCAGCGCTGCGCAGGCGTCGTGAAAAACGCCGATGACGATGCCGCTGCTGTCATCGCAGCGCTCGAACAGCGGCGTTGCGACCTGCATGAATCGCCACAGCAGCGCCAACCCCTCGGCCGGGTCGTCAGGGGCGATCTGCGCCTTGATCGCGCTAAGTTGGCTCTCCAAATCGGTGACGAGCGGCTTGCGGTTTTTCCAGTTCACAAAGCTGCGCGCCCGCGCAATGCTAGTCAGACGCTTGGCCACCTCGCGCCCCGCCTCTTTCGGGCTTTGCGCTCCCGCCAGCTCCAGCCGCAACCGCCTCTTGGCCACGGGAGAGCCGGTACTGATTTCGATCAGCAGTTCAGCCAGACGCGCGGCGCCCAGCGTCTCAAGGTTCTTTGCGTTCAGGGTAGTCTTCGATGCCATTGGAAACCCGTATCAATTTAGAACCACACTAACAGCGGTATGCGACGAACGAAACGCCAACACTGATTCGGTGCTAATACCGGTTTGAATTCCGACAGAATACTGTTTTGCGGCTAGAACGGCTACGCAGCTTTTCCTTTTATTTCGCAATTTCAATGTGTTCGTTGACTGTGCGCAAATGATAACCACTGTAAGGGCCAGCCATCATCATTGCGCAGGACCGCTCATGCCAAAACTGACCAAACGGACTGTCGATGCTATTGAGCCGCAGGCGACGGAGTTCTTCATCTGGGACGAGAGCATTCCCGGCTTCGGTGTGCGCGTGATGCCCAGCGGGCGCAAAAGCTTCGTGGTGCAGTATCGCGCAGGGCGACGACCGCGACGCATGAGTCTCGGGCCCAGCACGGTACTTACCTGCGATCAGGCGCGCACACGGGCGATTACGATCATCGCCGATGTCAAGAATGGCGAGGATCCTGCAGCTGATCGGGCTGCCAAACGCAATGCCGCCACCGTCAGCGATCTGGCGGAGCGCTTCGACAAGGAACACATCGCGGTGCGCCTGAAACCCAGCACTGCGAAAGAATATCGCGGCAACCTCAGGCGCTTCATCCTGCCCGCACTGGGTCGTCTGGCAGTCCCTGAAATCACCCGCGCCGATGTGGCGAAGTTCCATCACGATCTTCGACACATTCCCTATCAGGCAAACCGCTGCCTCGAGGTGGTTTCCAAGATGTTCGTGCTGGCGGAGATGTGGGGATTGCGGCCCGACGGTTCCAACCCGCGCAAGCACATCCGGAAATACCCAGAAGAGAAGCGTGAGCGGTTTCTCAGC
>NZ_JBGTFM010000076.1:0-3816 GCF_041747255.1 Blastomonas sp.
GGCCGCGCTGCGTGACCAAGGCACGATCCCCGTGATCCCCGGTCGCCGCAATCGCAAGCGCCCCATCCAGTATGATGAGCGCCGCTACAAAGACCGGTGGCGGGTCGAGGCCATGTTCTGCCGCCTCAAGGACTTCCGCCGTGTCGCTACCCGCTACGACAAGCTCGCCCGCAACTTCCTGTCAGCCGTGAGCCTCGCTGCCGCCATCGCGTTCTGGCTGTGATTGAGTCTCGACCCTAACCAACACGAGGTTCAACAAACTCCCGCCAGCAATCAATAATTGTCGCCTTTGCATCGCTTTTGCGACCTGACCACCGAAGTCAATCTCCGGGGGATGGGGCCGCGAAAGATCGCAGCATCAATGCAACAACCGCCGGACTCGGACATTGCTTATCGCAGGCGCAAACGGGTTCAACCCATCCCTCCATCAATGGTTCCTACAGCGCATTAAGCTTGCAGTTCAGGCCGTCACCGGAGCCAGACCGGGGCAGGCTTTGGCCCGTCCGATAGGTCGGTGAGCGGACGAGATGATGATCCGGGGGATCAATAACCCGCTGAGTCCCTTTTTAAGCGGGCTGGCTACCGTGCGGCGCGCTTTCAGATGGGGGCGTGGAACATCGACTGATCTGGGGTTTGCTGCCCTTGGCGACCTATGCCGTGAAAATTCTGCTGAACGCACCCATAGATTCGTCTGCCCGCTTTGGTCGAATTAAACCAGAAGCCTGGTACTTGTGTGTCCCAGATAAAGTAATTCGAGCGGGATTGCTTTGCAGCTTCCACTGTTCGCAGCGTCTCGGGATTTATCTAAAAAATCCAATTTATCTGAGATATCAACGGATATAGCGATCACCCTGGGGTGCGGGGACCGGAATTCAAATCCGTCGGTCTGACCAATTTTCAGCGGCATTGATGCTGCTGGCTCAACCCGTTCATGTTGATGCAATGAACCATTTGTATCAATCATATGCTCAGCTTGATCACAATACGAACCGATTCGCTTCGGGTCCGATAGGCGTGTGTGCTTCGGTCGTATGAATGTATGCAGCGGAATTTTGCCCGTCTGATAGACGCTCAATGCGGCTCTAATCGATCGACGGGGTGCCTTGCGGATGCGAATGATTGCACAATCACCCATGCGCTGACGGGGCTAAGTTGTATGGTGATTGTCTTGCTGTATCAAGGCTAACCGATTGATTTTGAACGCCTGCAAATCTGCCGATGGCCAATCCTCACTGATCAGCCGTACCCTCGAACATCAAGATCATCGGCAAACACCTTCAATCTGGCGCGATTTTGTGCGCCATTGCGAGATCGATTTTATCCTCTTTTCCGTCACCATGAACTCGGCTATATCGCAGGACGCCAAAGGGGCAATGGAAGGGGTCGGGTCGCTGGGCTTTGTCTTTCCTGCGCTTCTGCAAGATAGTTTCTTCTTGCATGTAACCCTAGGGTATCGATACAACGCGGGCTCTTGTTACCGCAACGAAGGGGAAAATACTATGAAGTCCATCACCAAGCTGAGCCCGGTCCTGGCTGCTATCGGCGTTCTCGCCCTCGCAGCATGCACGCCGGAAGAAGCCGCTGAAGCACCTGCCGAAGAAACCATGGAAGCTCCGGCTGAAGAAACCATGGAAGCTCCGGCTGAAGCCGGTGCCGAAGCTGGCATGGAAGCCGGCATGGAAGCTGGCGCTGAAGCCGGTGCAGAAGCAGGCATGGAAGCTGGCGCTGAAGCCGGTGCAGAAGCTGCTCCTGTTGCTGAATAATCGCTGATGCGATCTTCGCCTTGACCGGCGAAGCAAAGATACAGACGCCCGGACTGCTCACACGAGCAGGCCGGGCGTTTTTATTGCGGTTCAAAGGTTCGCGTGGTGATGCATGGTCAGCCCTTGGCATCGACTTTTGGCCAGATACGTTTACCATCGCTTAGTATCTTCACTCTAAGATGCCGCTGTTCCTGCAATCAAACCGACGCTTTTTGGTTGGTCGCTCTGCCGGATCGATTCCTGGAGGCACACAATGACGGCCACCGCGCGACGGAACAGCGAAACGCCTTCGACGGCTGACGACCGTCGTTATGCCATTCGCATCAATGTGCAGATCGAGGCTGATCTGGTCGATCAGGGTCGCCGACATTTTTCGGTGGTGCTGACCAATCTTTCGATCACCGGTTGCCGCTTCGAATGCAGCCAGCCGCTGCGGGTGCCTGGATCAATCACGCTGATGATAGAGGGCATAGAACCGATACCAGCCACCTTGGTGTGGATGGAAAATGGGCTGATCGGCGCGCATTTTGATGAGGCGCTGCGCCCGACCATTTGCAACCGCATCATCCGCACCCTGCGCGATCGCGCCGACCGCAAGTAGCGATCACTGGCGCCGCGTTAGCAGCCCTGCGAAATAATCCATCAGTTCATCACCATTGCGCGTCCATGTGAATGCGCTGACGGTTGCCCGCACCGCATGACGGTCTGGCGTCGCGGCCAGCAATGCGCGCACCGCCTCAGCAATCGCTGCCGGGTCTGGCATGACGATACGCCCGGCTTGCGGATCGCGCAGCAGCTCGCGCGCGCCGCCTGCATCGGCGATGACAATCGGGGTGCCGCAGGCCAAGGCCTCGACCCACGCATTGGCAAGGCCTTCAGACGAAGACGGCAACACCATGACATCTGCCGCCGCCAGCCAACCGGGCAGCTCGTCGTGCGGCACCACACCTGCAAAGATCACGCGGTCGGCGACCCCCAGCCGTTCGGCCAGCGTCTGCAATTCGGCCTGTTTGTCGCCTTGGCCCACCAGCACCAGCGTTGAGCCCAGCAGCGCGGGCAGTGCCTCAATGACGAGGTGCTGGCGTTTGCGGGCAATCAGCGCACCGACCGAGATCAGCATCGGGCCGCCGATGCCGAGCTGTGTACGCAATGCGCTGTCATCATGCGGGCGAAAACTGGTTTGATCGCAGCCGGTATAATGCACCCGTATCTTGTCGTCCGCCATGCCAAGCGCGACCATGTCGTCCTTTAAAGCGGCTGACACTGCCAGCAATCCCGCTGCATTGTGCGCAGCATCCAGCACTTGCTGACGGGTGCGCAGCTGGTTGCCCCAATGGTGGATGTCGGCGCCGCGCGCCTTGACCGAATATGGCAGGTCAAGCGCCTGAGCGATGATCCGGGCGGCCGGGCCATCGGGAAAGAAGAACTCGGCATCGATCAAGTCGAAAGGCTGCTTTTGGTGCAACTTGCGGACCAGCGGCAGGATGGCGCGCGCGATCAACTGTGGCTGCAGGTGCACCCCGGGACCGGGCAGGTGCGCGAAACGCGGGCGATAAACATCCAGCCCGCGCCATTGCTCGTGTTCGGGCAGACCCTCAAGATCCCGATAGCGCGCGTGGCGCGACAGCGGCCAAGGCGGCCGCGCGATAGGGTTGATCACGGTCACGTCCCAGCCGGGGCGACGCGCGATCTCCGCCATTTGCCGCTCGACGAAGATGCCCAGGTTGGGCCGCGCTGCATTGGGAAACAGCGTTGCGAGGGTGAGGATGCGCATGGTCCGCCTGTCTTTACAGCGCGCGGATTAATGTTTCTGCAACCCCCAGCCATGGCGGATCGCTGACCACCTGCTGACGCGTGCCTGCGCCGGGGGGCAGAATCTGCAGCTTACTGTCATCGCGCGCGATCAGCCGCCCGAACAGGAAGCGGCCCGCTGGACGTGGCACCAGCACATCACGGTTGAGCGCTCCGGCAAAGCCGTCGGGCGATATTTGCCGCAGCCAGATTGTGTCGCCGCTGCGAAAATCGCCGATGCTGCCGGTGACGCGCAGCGCGA
>NZ_JBGTFM010000077.1:0-8300 GCF_041747255.1 Blastomonas sp.
GGCGTCGCGCTTGCCGCCGGGGAAGTCGTCGGGCGACGGCACGACGCCCGAAATCCCGATCACGTCCTCGGGGCTGGTGCCCCAGGTCACCACCGGCTCGATCTCGGCGGCGTCGAGGATCAGGGTCTTGTCGTAATGCGCGCCCTCGTCCGAGGTCAGGGTGCGCCAATGCGCCAGCGCCATGTCCCACGCCGCGCCCTTGGGCGCATGGGGCCGGCCGCGGACGTAGTCGAACGTGGTCTGGTCCGGCGCGATCAGCCCGGCCCGCGCCCCGCCCTCGATCGCCATGTTGCAGACCGTCATGCGGCCTTCCATCGACAGCGCCCGGATCGCCTCGCCGCAGTACTCGATCACATGCCCGGTTCCGCCCGCCGTCCCCGTCGCGCCGATGATCGACAAGGTGATGTCCTTCGCCGTCACCCCCGGCCCGAGGCTGCCACGCACCTCCACCCGCATGTTCTTCGCCTTGCGCTGGATCAGCGTCTGGGTGGCCAACACATGCTCGACCTCGGACGTGCCGATCCCGTGCGCCAGCGCCCCGAAGGCGCCGTGGGTCGCGGTGTGGCTGTCGCCGCAGACGATGGTCATGCCCGGCAGCGTCCAGCCCTGCTCCGGGCCGATGATGTGCACGATCCCCTGGCGCACGTCCTCGACGCCGTAGTGCTCGATGCCGAAGTCCTCGGCGTTCCTGCGCAGCGCCTCGACCTGGATGCGCGACATCTCGTCGTCGATCCCCTTCTCGCGGTCGGGCGTCGTGGGCACGTTGTGGTCGGGCACCGCCACGGTCTTCTCCGGAGCGCGCACGCCCCGACCCGCAAGCCGAAGCCCCTCGAACGCCTGCGGGCTGGTCACCTCGTGCACCAGATGCCGGTCAATGAAAATGATCGCGGTGCCATCATCGCGCTGATCAACGACATGCGCATCCCAGATTTTTTCATACAGTGTCTGTGCGGTCGCCATGCTCTGTCAAAACCCTCGCAAATTCGCCGATCCTGCCCGGCGCTTGGCAGATGCACATCCCCAAATCCAGCGCCGATTTGGTTGCCGATGAAACCGGCCGCGCACGCCAGTGCACATGCCCTCTTCAAACCGGCGATGATTGCGCCTATTCTGTATGACATGCAGGCGCTTATCAATCTGGGCATCGTGATCGCCACCACCGCGTTCATGGAATTTGTCGCGTGGTGGAGCCACAAATATGTGATGCACGGCTGGGGCTGGGACTGGCACCGCGACCATCACGAGCCGCACGACAAAGTGCTGGAAAAGAACGACCTTTACGCGATTGTCGGCTCGGTAATCTCAATCAGCCTGTTCATCATCGGCGCGTGGTTCTGGATGCCCGCGACATGGATGGGCATTGGCGTGATGATCTACGGAATCATCTACACGCTGATCCACGACGGGCTGGTGCACCAGCGCTATTTTCGCTGGGTGCCCAAAAGTGGCTATGCCAAGCGGCTGGTGCAGGCGCACAAGCTGCACCATGCGACCGTTGGCAAGGAAGGCGGGGTAAGCTTCGGCTTTATCATCGCCGAGGACCCGGCCAAGCTGAAGCTCGAACTGAAGCGTCAGCGCGAGGCCGGCACAGCGATCATCCGCGACGCACAGGGCGCGCTTTAAGCCGTATTAAGCTTGCGTTCTCGATCCTGCATAGCGTGCGGTTATCCGCGCATGCCAGTGAACACCATCGGCCCGCCCAGCTCCAGCGCCTTGGCATAGGCGGGGCGAGCGCGCAGGCCCGCGAGATACGCCGCCAACGCCGGGCGGCTTTCGAGCAACTTGCCCGCGTCTACCACTTCAAGCAGGTATGACAGGTTCACGTCCGCGCCGGTCAGGCTGTCGCCGACCAGAAAGGTGCGACCATTGACCGCAGCATCGGTATGATCGAGCAGCTTGACCACCTCTGCCCCGATGAAGCCGCCGAGCATGTCGCCCAGCCCGCCAAAGCGCGGGCCCAAAGCGTTGAGGATGATCGGCATCGCCATGGTGCCCTCGGCAAAGTGCAACCATTCGAGATAGGCCGGGCGGTCCGCAGCATCCGCAGGCGCGAGCTTGCCGCCGCCAAAACGCTCGATCAGATATTCGATGATTGCGCCCGATTCGACCATGACATGATCGTCGATCACCACCGTGGGTGCCTTGGACAACGGATGCACAGCTTTCAGCTCGGGCGGCGCGCGAAAGGTCTTTGCATCACGCGCATGGCGCACCAGCTCATAAGGCGTGCCGAGTTCCTCCAGCAGCCAGATGATCCGGGTCGAGCGTGAATACTCAAGGTGGTGCAGCGTGATGCTCATGCGGAAATCCTTTTGGTGGTCTTGAGGCCGCTCAATCGGCGGTTGTCAGCGCGATGTCGCTGGCAACCGGGTCGGCCGCTGGCTGCACCCCGAAAAGCGGGTCTTTGTCGATATCGATCCAGTCGCTGAACGGGCGGCCGTAAAGCGCGTCGAAAAACTCGTACGGCAGCCGGAAGGGCCGCGTGCTTGAGCTGTTCCACAGCATCACGATGCCGCTGCGTCGTTCAGGATCGAACCACATCGCCGCGCGATAACCGTTGACCGCGCCGCCATGGCCGACCAGCCAGTGGCCGTCATAAATGTGACTGCGCCAGCCCTGGCCGTATCCGTGGCTGATGATCAGCGAGTCCGGCCCCGACCGCCCGCCGCGATAGGTGGCCACGCGCGGACGCTGCGTTTCGGCGCGCACCGATGGCGAAACGACATCGGGCGCGGCGCCCATTTGCGCCATCATCCAGCGCGCCAGATCGACGATGTTCGAGCTGACTCCGGCGGCGGCGGGCACGCGGAAATACGAATCGGACAGCGTCTGCACCTGCCCCCGCCGATAAGGCCGCGCCCAGTTGCCTGCCTGGGCGAGGTGCGCCATGCCCAGCCCGGCGCTGTCCATGCCGAGCGGCACGAACAGTTGCTGCTGCACGGCATCGGCATAGGTCATTTTCGTCGCACTGCTGACGATTTCGCTGAACGCATCATAAGCGACGTTCTGGTAGCTGTGACAATCGCCCGGCATGCACTGCAGCGGCACGGTGGAAAGCATGTTGCGCAACAGCGGCGCAGGATCACCCGATTCCAGCCTGCCATCATAAGCATTGCGGGTGAGGCCGAGCCGGTGCGAGAGCAGATCGGGGACCGCCAGCTGCGCCTCTGCGCCGCCCGCCAGACGCAGGCTGGTGCCAAAGCTTGCGAGCGGGGCCGAGAGGCTGAGCTTACCCTGTTCGGCAAGCGTGTAGGCGAGCGTGCCCGCCACCCCTTTCGAGACCGACGCCCAACGGAACAACGTTTCCGGTGTTACCGGCAGGCCGTTTTCGCGGTCGGCAAAACCATAGCCCTGCACGAAGGTAAGCTTGCCGTCCTCCACCGTCGCCACCGACAGGCCGACCAGACCGGGATCACGCATCATCCGCTGGATGCGCGCATCGAACGCGGCATAATCGACCGTGCCCTGCCAGCGTTCTGACATGTCGGGGACTGGCGCGCTGACCTGCGCGGCATTGGCCGGGCTGCCCGGCAGCACACCAGCGCCGCGCGACAGCGTGACCGCAACGAGCAAAGCAACCGCAGCTACACCGCTGGCGGTCCAGAGAGCAGGACTGCGCAGCCGAAGCTTCATGCCGTCTCCAGTGGTAAAATGCGCCCGGGCCCCATGTGCGTGCATCGCACAATATCGGCCATTCAACGGCTTATAAGCGCGGGGCTGGCTTCAGGGCAAGCCAAGTGTGGTGCGACCCGTCGTTCCGCCGCGTCAGACTGGCGGCAAGCCAGGAGTTGTGGGCACCCGGGCGACGATGGGCGACACATAATCGGGATCGTGCTGGAACGGCATTGGCGATCCTGCCCGCATTGCCCGCAGTACGCTGGCGAAATCGGTCGCGGCACGAAAATGCAGCAACCTTTCGGCGCGCGTTGGATCGTAAACCCGGTCGATATACCGTGGCAGCCGCCACCCCCGCGCCGCATACAGCGCTGCGGCATCGGGGAAATAACGGGCAATGACCGACGGGGCATCTCGCACCAGTTCGGCAGCATCTTCCCGCGCGAATGGCGGCGGCGCGGAGAGCACGAATGTCTGAAATCCGAGCATGCCCGGGGCATCCAGCGCAGCCAGATGGGCGCTGGCGGCATCCTCCACCGTCAGCCGCCGGTTGAGGAATTCATTGGCTTTCAGATTTGGGCCGCTCAGCGCGCGATCGGTATCGTCATCCTCGGGAAAGAAGCGCCCGGTCCGCAGCACCAGTGCGTCGATCCCGTGCAGGTCGTGATACAGGCGACACAGTTGCTCGGCGGCCAGCTTGGTCGCGCCATAGATGTTGCGCGGCCGCAGCGGGCCGAAATCCTCATCCAGCCAAAAGGCTTCGCGCGCCCCGCCGGAGACCCCCGCGCGCACATCCTGACGGATCATCAGCGACGTCGTCGATGTAAAAATGAAACGGGGGTGGCCGGCGTCCACGGCGGCCTCAAGCAGGTTGACGGTGCCGGCGACATTGACATCGATAAAGGCTTGCGCGGAATAGCGGACGATATCGGGCTTGTGCAGCGCCCCGGCGTGGATGACACAGCCGGGCGAATGATCGGCAAAGGCCTGGTCCACGGCACGGCGATCCGCGACAGATGCCACAATATCGGTATCCGGGCCGGGCGCCACATCCAGCCCCACGACGACATGCCCCGCCGCGTGCAGCATCGGCGCCAGAAAGCGACCCAGCCAACCCGAAGCGCCGGTGAGCAATATGATCTGCCGCTGCATCATCCCGTTTGGCGGTAGTCTACCAAGACCCTGGCGACCGAGGCGATCTCGTCCTCGTGACTTTCGTCGCGCCAGGTTTCGGCGAGCGCTGCCGCCTCCCAGTCGCGCATCGCCGGGTGATTGAGGATCGTGTCCACCCAACGCAACCCGGGATCACCGATAGCCAAGCCGAAACTGCGCACCCGGAAAGCAACCGGCGCGAAGAACGCGTCCACCGCGCTGAACGTGTCGCCCGCCAGCCACGGTCCGCCAAAGCGGCTCAGCCCTTCGGCGAACAAAGCCGCGATGCGGTCGATATCCGCCTGCAGCGCGGGCGGAACCGCGATCAGTTCGGCACGCACCCCGACGCTCATCGGGCAGATGTTGCGCAACGGGCCAAAACCGCTGTGCATCTCTGCTGCCGCGCAGCGTGCCCATGCGCGCGCCAAAGGATCGGATGGCCAGACGCCCGCGTGCCGCTCGGCAAGATATTCGATGATCGCCAGCGAATCCCAAACCACGGTCTCGCCGTCATGCAGGCACGGCACCTTGCCGTTGGGGGCAAAACGGCGGAATTCAGCGCTGTTGTCTGGCCCGGCAAAGGCCACCAGCCGGTCCGCGAACGCGATGTTCAGACCGCGCATCAACAGCCATGGCCGCAGCGACCAGCTCGAATAATTACGGTTCGCGGTGATCAGCGTGTAGGCCATTGTGATTACTCGGGGGCTGGGCTCATATGAGTGTTGAGAAACGTCACGCTGTCGGCAAGCACCAGGGCCTTGTCACGATATGGTTTGGACAGCGCCATCACAACATCCTCATGGTCCAGGCCCTGATAGTTAATCATTTCAACCACCGCGCCTTCATCCTTGAGACGTTTTGTGAGGTTGATCGCGTTGCGCGGGCGCACGGTGGTGTCCTCGCTGCTGGTGATCAGCAGCATAGGCGGCGCATCGGCGCGGGCGAAGGTGATCGGCTGGGTGACTGCGGGCTCGGGATAAGACGACATTGCATCGATCGACCGCTTGGTGGCGAACGGGAAGAAATCATAGGCGCCGCTCAGCCCGACCACTGCCTTGACGATGCCGGGTTCGACGCCTGCCTCCTTGAGCCAGCGTGGATCGAGCGCCAGCAGCACTGCGGTATGCGCGCCCGCCGAGTGTCCGGAAAACGCGATGCGCGCCGGATCACCGCCATACCGCGCGATGTTGTCGCGCGTCCATGCCACCGCCTGCGCAGCATCCTGCACGAACGCGGGGAAGCGCACATCGGGCACCTTGCGATAATCGGGCACCACCACGACAAACCCCTGCCGGGCCAGAGCGCGACCGGCAAAGGCATAGTCCTGCCGTGCGCCCTTCACCCAGCCGCCGCCGTGCCAGAAGATCAGCACCGGGCGCTTGTTGGCCGGGTCAGCATCGGCGGCGCGCCACACGTCAAGCGTTTGACCCTTATCGCCAAATCCTTCCGCTTCAAGCACTTGCACCGCGCCCTTGCCACCGCCCATCACCGCATCGAAGTGGCTGAGCAGCAGCGGCGGGGATGCGGTTGCGACATAGCCGCCCAAGCCAACCAGTGCGGCAACGACGATACCGAGCGTGATCTTCGTGCCGCGCTTCATGAAATGTAATGCGCCGTGGTCCTGGCCGCGACATCCTCGGCGCTGACACCCGGGGCGAGCTCAACCAATTTGAACGGGCTGTCATGGTCGGGCCGCTGGAACACGCACAGATCGGTGATGATCATGTCGACAACGTTCTTGCCGGTGAGCGGCAGCGTGCAGGCCGGGATGAACTTGGGGTCGCCGTTCTTGCTGGTGTGCTCCATCACCACGATGATCTTCTTCACCCCCGCGACCAGATCCATCGCTCCGCCCATGCCCTTGATCATCTTTCCGGGGATCATCCAGTTGGCAATATCGCCGTTCTCCGCGATCTCCATCGCGCCCAGCACGGTTAAGTCTATGTGCCCGCCCCTGATCATCGCAAAGCTGTCCGACGAGCTGAAATAGCTCGACGAGGAGAGTTCGCTGATCTTCTGCTTGCCCGCGTTGATCAGGTCTGCGTCTTCATCGCCATCATACGGACACGGACCGATGCCGAGCATGCCGTTTTCAGATTGTAGAGTAACTTCAATACCTTGCGGCACATGATTGGCAACCAGTGTCGGAATGCCAATGCCCAGATTGACGTAATAGCCATCCTTCAGTTCCTTCGCGGCGCGCGCCGCCATGTCGTCACGGGTCCAGGGCATAGTCTATGCATCTCCACTTAAGCTGTTCCATGCTCGCCAGGTGCCGATTGCATACACCAATCCAATAGCAAGAACGATGACTGACGACCAACGGAGGAAATCCTCCGACAAATCAGGGCGCTGAAAGGCGGTAGGAAAGAACAACACCATTCCGCGCAAAAGGTAGATTGCGCTGATGACGATCAGTCCAGTGCGCAACAGTGGTAGCTTTATGATCAGTCCTGCGCCGGAAAAAGCATAAGCCGCCCAGATCGACAACACTGTCGCGATACCTAGAGTTATGATCACCGGTATCCAGCTTCCCCGTGCCGCAGCTTGCGCGATGTGTTCGCCCGCGCCAAAGAACCGGTACCAAGATGGGCCGCCAACAATGCAGCCAAGGTGGAGCAACGCAGCGGTAACGCTCAGCCATCCGCCAATGATGAGCCAAAGGTTGCCCTGTGACAGGCTGCTCACGGTTGCGGCTCCCAGTGCGTGTCTGCGGGGAATATCTCATCAAAGCCGCCTCGGATCGAGGGGCCGTAGACCGGGTTGGAGAACAGGAACCAGCCCCTTCCCCACAGATCGGCATAGGGCTTTTGCATCGCCATCGCCTTGCGCGCCTGCGGCGGCAGTTCGGGCTTGTTGAAGGCGTTGCGGAAGTCGCCGAGCTGGTCGCCCGCCATTGCAACCACGCACCAGCGCGCGGCGATGGTGGCGCGGCGCTCGTCCTTGCTCGATCCGGTGGCATCATCGCCCATCAGAAACAATGTGTCGCCGTGCCTGAACGTGCCAAGCCCCGCCAGACGCAGCGCGTCCTCGCTGCCCTTTGCGTTCGCTGACGTGCGGTTGGTGTTGGCAATCGGGGTGATGCCCACGCCGCGCAGCGCGGCCATGGCCTCAACCGCGCCGGGCATCGCTACCGCCTTGGCTGCGCCGGTTTTTTCCCAATTTTCCCATGTCTTTGCATCGAACTGCTGCCCTCGCATGGCAAACCAGCGCATCGATCCCATGTTCCAGATGAGCGTCTCATCGGCGTCGAACACCGCGGCCATCGGCTTGTCGCCGCACGGCACGAAATTGCCGCTGGCCTCATCGATGATCACGCTGTTCACCGGGCGCGCCTGCGCACGCGCGATCGCATAATCGGTGAGCGCGCCGAACGCCTGCTGCGATGCAATCGCGCCTTCGGCTGAGCCATAAAGCCATTGCTGGCCCATCGGCACGGCGGGGGCAGCAACAGGCGCGCTGGCCACCGGCGTCGTTTGCGTCGTGGAGCAGGCGGAAAGAACAACACCATTCCGCGCAAAAGGTAGATTGCG
>NZ_JBGTFM010000078.1:0-7110 GCF_041747255.1 Blastomonas sp.
GCGCGGGTTTCGAAGAAGTTGGCGTGTTCCACCCCGTTGAGCAGCGGGGCGAGCCAGGGCAGGGGGTGGTCCTCGATCATGTAGATCGGCTGGAAGCCCAGCTGGCCCAGCCGCCAATCGGCGATGTAGCGGATGTAGCGCTTGATCTCCTTGGCGGTCATGCCGTGGACCGGGCCTTGCTCGAACGCCAGATCGATGAACGCATCTTCCAGCCGCACGGTCTTCTGGCAGCAATCGATGATGTCCTCGCGCACCGCCTTGGTCAGGCAATCGCGTTCGGCGCAGAACGCGTGGAACAGCTTGGTGATGCCTTCGCAGTGCAGGCTTTCGTCGCGCACCGACCAGCTGACGATCTGCCCCATGCCCTTCATCTTGTTGAAGCGCGGGAAGTTCATCAGCATCGCGAACGATGCGAACAGCTGCAGCCCTTCGGTAAAGCCGCCGAACATGGCGAGCGTGCGCGCGATGTCTGCGTCATTGTCGACGCCGAACTGGCTGAGATAATCGTGCTTGGCGCGCATTTCCTCATATTCGAGGAACATGCCGTATTCGCTCTCGGGCATGCCAATGGTGTCGAGCAGGTGCGAGTATGCCGCGATGTGCACGGTTTCCATGTTGGAAAACGCGGTGAGCATCATCTTGACCTCAACCGGCTTGAACACACGGCCGTATTTGTCGTGGTAGCAATCCTGCACCTCGATATCGGCCTGGGTGAAGAAGCGGAAAATCTGGGTGAGCAGGTTGCGCTCGTGCTCGGAGATTTTCTGCGCCCAGTCGCGGCAATCCTCGCCCAAGGGCACCTCTTCGGGCATCCAGTGGATCTGCTGCTGCCGCTTCCAGAAATCATAGGCCCAGGGGTATTCAAAGGGCTTGTAGGTGTTGCGGGATTCCAAAAGGGACATGTTATTGCTCCGTAGTCCCCTCTCCCGGCGGGAGAGGGAGGGGCCCAGGCAAAGCCTGGGAGGGTGAGGGTGATGCGGCTGAGCGAAGGTTGTCACCTTCACCCTTCCGCGATTTCGTTGTTCCTTCCCTCTCCCCAAGGGAGAGGGATATGTCGTTCAGCACGCCTTCCGGATCGGGCAGGACGTCGCTGTTCCAGAACCGGATGACGCGATAGCCCTGCGCCTCGATAAAGCGGGTGCGGGCGGCGTCATAGTCGGCCTGTATGTCGTGCTGGCCGCCGTCCACTTCAATCACCAGCTTCGCGCGGAAGCTGAGGAAATCCGCAAAATACGGCCCGATGGGCACCTGCCTGCGAAACCGCGCAGCCGGGAAGTTCTCGCGCAATGCCAGCCACAGCGCGCGCTCTGCATCGGTGGCATCGCGGCGCAGCTGGCGGGCGCGGGGGACGGTGCCGGAGGGTTGACGGTGGTAGGTGCGCATGATCGCTGGCCTGTCACCCTCACCCTTCCGCCGCTGCGCGGCTCCCTCCCTCTCCCAGTGGGAGAGGGAATTTACTGGCACGCCAGGCATTCGTCGTAATCCGTCGTTTCGCCGATCTCGAACTTGGGTGCCTCAATCGTGTTGTCCGCTTCCACACCGCCGGCAAAGCCTGCGCGCTGGACGCTTTTCGAGCGCAGGTAATAGAGCGACTTGATGCCCAGTTCCCATGCGCGGAAGTGCAGCATCAGCAGGTCCCATTTGTCGACATCGGCCGGGATGAACAGATTGAGCGACTGCGCCTGATCGATAAACGGCGTGCGGTCGGCGGCGAGTTCGAGCAGCCAGCGCTGGTCGATCTCGAAGCTGGTCTTGAACGCGTCCTTTTCTTCCGCGCTCAGGAAATCGAGATGCTGGACCGAGCCGCCCTTCTCAAGGATCGTGTTCCACACATTGGCCGAATCCTTGGACTTGTCCTTGAGCAGCTTTTCCAGATACGGGTTCTTGACCACGAAGCTGCCCGAGAGCGTCTTGTGGGTGTAGATGTTCGCCGGGATCGGCTCGATGCACGCCGACGTCCCGCCGCAGATGATCGAGATCGACGCGGTCGGCGCGATCGCCATCTTGCAGCTGAACCGCTCCATCACGCCCTGATCGGCAGCATCGGGGCAGGGACCGCGCTCGTGCGCGAGCATCATCGAGGCTTCGGAGGCCTTGGCGTGGATGTGCTTGAAGATCTTCATGTTCCACGATTTGGCGAGCGCGGATTCAAAGCCGAGACCGCGCGCCTGCAGGAACGAGTGGAAACCCATCACCCCCATGCCGACCGAGCGTTCGCGCATCGCGCTGTAACGCGCGCGGTCCATTTCGGGCGGGGCGCGGTCGATATAATCCTGCAGCACGTTGTCGAGGAAGCGCATCACATCCTCGATGAACAGCTTGTCGTCGTGCCACTGGTCCCAGGTCTCGATGTTGAGCGAGGACAGGCAGCACACGGCGGTGCGGTCATTGCCGAGGTGATCGCGGCCCGTGGGCAGCGTGATTTCGCTGCACAGGTTTGATGTCGAGACCTTGAGGCCGAGGTCGCGGTGATGCTTGGGCATCATGCGATTCACGGTGTCGTTGAACACGATATAGGGCTCGCCGGTGGCAAGGCGCGTTTCGACCAGCTTCTGGAACAGCGCGCGGGCGTTGACCGTGTTGCGCACCTCGCCGGTCTTGGGGCTGACGAGATCAAAGTCGGCGCCGTCGCGCACCGCCTCCATGAACTTGTCGGTCAGGAGCACGCCGTGGTGCAGGTTCAAGGCCTTGCGATTGAAATCGCCGGAAGCCTTGCGGATTTCAAGGAACTCCTCGATTTCCGGGTGGCTGACATCAAGATAGCAGGCTGCCGATCCGCGCCGCAGCGAGCCCTGGCTGATCGCCAGCGTCAACGAATCCATCACGCGGACGAACGGGATGATGCCGCTGGTCTTGCCGTTGAGGCCGACCGGCTCGCCGATGCCGCGCACATTGCCCCAATAGGTGCCGATGCCGCCGCCGCGCGAGGCCAGCCAGACGTTCTCGTTCCAGGTGTTGACGATGCCCTCAAGGCTGTCATCGACGCTGTTCAGATAGCACGAAATCGGCAGGCCGCGCCCCGTGCCGCCGTTCGACAGCACCGGCGTTGCGGGCATGAACCACAGCTTCGAGATGTAATCATACAGCCGCTGGGCGTGGTCCTGATCGTCGGCATAGGCATCCGCCACGCGCGCAAACAGGTCCTGGTAATTTTCGCCGGGCAGCAGATAGCGGTCTTCGAGCGTTTCCTTGCCGAAATCGGTAAGCAACACGTCGCGGCTTTTGTCAGTCACAATCGTGAAGCGGCGTTCCTCGACCGCCTTGCTGTCGCGCGCCTCGGCGGGCCTGGCATGGGCTGCGGTGCTCGCCATCGCGATCAACGACTGTTCGGCAGCGCTGGAGCTGCCCGCTGCCTCGCCCGTGCTGCCTGCCTTTTCGGCTGCTTCCAATACATCTGAATCACCCATATCGCCCGTGTTGCCTTTGACCGTATCTCTGAAATCCATGGCGTCCTCGTTCAACTGTTGGGCGGAACTTTGTTCCACTTGTGTTCGACTCGGGGCGCAAGCGACCCGTATAGCATCTTGGGCAGCCAGCGGGGGAAAATTTATCCCCAACGGATCGCTGAAACAGGGTCAAAAACCCCTTGACGCAAGGCAGCATAACTGCCCGCGCGTTTCCACGTAACCACCGTTGTTGGTATGCCCTGCTTGCCTAGCCCACAACCTATAGTGCCTCATCCTGATTCCGGCGCAAGAGGGTAAATGGTTAATTTAGGTCACCGTTCATCGCATGTGGGATTCGTTTCGTCGCGGTGCGCGCGCACCGGCTGGTCGCGACGCGCGGGCGCAGGCGGGTCCGGAAAAGCGCAAGTGGTCAAATGCATGAGAGCAGATTTTTTCCTGTCCACAGGCTTATGCACGCCAAGTTATCCACCTGTGGATGGATCAGGCCGAATATCAAACCGCATTTGCGCGAACGCCACATTGCGATAGGATGGCGGTCACAATAAAACGGTCGCACATCAATCGCCTGCGCGTACATCTGCGCGCCACGCACCCCGGGGGGAGATCATATGACCGTCACCATTCGCGCCGCCGATCTGGTTGAAAGCGTCGCCGACGCGCTGCAATTCATCAGCTATTACCACCCGATGGATTATATCCGCGCGCTGGGCGAGGCCTATGAGGCCGAACAATCGCCCGCCGCCAAGGATGCGATTGCGCAAATCCTCACCAACAGCCGGATGTGCGCCGAGGGCCACCGGCCGATCTGCCAGGACACCGGCATCGTCAACGTGTTCGTCAAATGGGGCATGGATTGCCGGATGGACGATACGTCGCGCTCCTTGCAGGAGATCGTCGATGAAGGCGTGGCGAAAGCCTATCTGCACCCTGAGAACAAGCTGCGCGCCTCGGTGCTGGCCGATCCCGCGTTCACCCGGCGCAACACGAAGGACAACACCCCGTGCGTGCTGCATGTCGAGATGGTGCCGGGGACCCACGTGCATGTCGATGTCGCGGCCAAGGGCGGCGGCAGTGAGAACAAATCCAAGTTCAAGATGATGAACCCGTCGGACAATATCATCGACTGGGTGCTTGAGATGATCCCGCAGATGGGCGCAGGCTGGTGCCCGCCGGGGATGCTCGGCATCGGCATCGGCGGCACGGCGGAGCACGCGGTGCTGCTCGCCAAAAAGGCGCTGATGGACCCGATCGACATGGGGCCGCTGAAACAGCGCGGCGCCCGGAGCGACATCGAGGCGATGCGCATCGAGATTTTCGACAAGGTCAACGCGCTGGGCATCGGCGCGCAGGGGCTGGGGGGCCTGTCTACTATCCTTGATGTGAAGATCATGGACGCGCCGTGCCATGCCGCTGGAAAGCCGGTGGCGATGATCCCCAATTGCGCCGCCACCCGCCACGCACATTTCTCGCTCGACGGCTCAGGCCCGGCCTATCTTGAAGCGCCACGCTTAAGCGAATGGCCCGATGTCAACTGGACCCCCGACAAGGCCGCGATCCGCGTCGATCTCGATGCGCTGACGCCTGAGGTGGTGCAAAGCTGGAAGCAGGGCGACCGGCTGCTCTTGAATGGCAAGATGCTGACCGGGCGCGACGCGGCGCACAAGCGCATCCAGGACATGCTGGCCAAGGGCGAGCCGCTGCCGGTCGAGTTCCGGGGGCGTGTCATCTATTACGTTGGCCCGGTCGATCCGGTGGGCGAGGAGATCGTCGGCCCTGCCGGCCCCACTACCGCGACGCGGATGGACAAGTTCACGCGTATGATGCTGGAGCAGGGCCTGCTGGCGATGGTCGGCAAGGCCGAGCGCGGCCAGGCGGCGGTCGAGGCGATCCGCGATCACAAGAGCGCCTATCTGATGGCAGTCGGCGGCGCGGCCTATCTGGTGGCGCGCGCGATCAAGGGCAGCGAGGTCGTCGGTTTTCACGATCTGGGCATGGAGGCGATCTACGAGTTTGAGGTCAGCGATTTCCCCGTGACCGTCGCGGTGGACGCAGACGGCAACAACGTCCACCAGCTCGCGCCGCTGGTGTGGAAAGAGCGGATCGCGAAGGAAGGGTTGCTGGCGGGGGTATAACGTTGCGGTCGGTGCGGGTCTCTCTCTCTCCCGTCATGCTGAACTCGTTTCAGCATCCATGGTGCGTCCAGGCTCGGTGGGTGCGGGAGGAGGGATGGACCCTGAAACAAGTTCAGGGTGACGGGCCGGTGCGGGGCAGCCATTACATCTACAAACATGCCGTGATTTCAGACCGGATCAATGTTTAGCCCGATGGCAAGTCTGCCAAGCGCTATAAATGCGCCAGCTTCTGGTTATAATTGGAGCCAACGGATTCTCGCTGGACGACATCGCATGACCCCGCATTACCATATCAACCTGTTCTGGTCTGCAGAAGACGAAAGCTGGATTGCCGACGTGCCAGACCTGAAGCACTGCAGCGCGCACGGCCCTTCGCCCGAGGCTGCGGCTGCCGAGGTTGCGGTTGCAATCGCGCTGTTTGTCGAGAGTCTCGAAGCCGATGGCCTGCCGGTGCCAGAGCCGCGCTATCGTCCAGCGCATCATGGCACACGCGCTGCTTGAGCCGTTCGGGACCGGGCATGTTGGTATGCTGACCCTTGGCCAACGTATAGGACAGGCCTGTCAATTACCCATAATGTGTTCCTGTCAGGGGAACGCGCCCTTGCCGGCCCACAGATTGGCCATCAACCCGCCATATTTTGTTGCAATGCAACATTTGATGCATATGTGCGTTTGCGTTTCAGGCCGTTGCACATTGTTGGGCTAAATCTTTCAGGACCTCGTCTCGCTCATGTTCACCAGATTGTTTGTCACGCTTGCCCTGATGATGGGCACCACAGCCTCTGCGCTGGCCCAGGACACGCAGTCGGATTTTGAGCCCGCCCCGGGCACCGTGGTCATCATCAAGCCGACGCCTTCCAACCTGAGACCTTATGGTCCGAGCGACGCGGAGCTCGAATTGCTCGGCTTTGGCGCGCGGCTGTCGCAATCGGTGTTCGCGCAGGATTTCTATATGACCGTTGGGCTGGGCGCGGGGTTCGTGCCGAGCTATGAGGGATCAGACCAATATGTGTTGTTCCCCGCGCCCGTTCTTCAGGGCAGCTACAAGGGCTACGCTTTTGCCACGCGCGGCCCCGGCCTGTTTGTTGACCTGGTCAAGGACCCGCTGTTCCCCAAGGTGGAGTATATCGCTGGCCCGCTGATCAGGGCGCGGTTTGATCGTAACGTGCGCATCCGCGACGATGTCGTCGAACGGCTGGGCAAGCTTGATATCGCGGTAGAGCTGGGCGGCAGCGCCGGGGTCAAGGTCAACCGCATTTTCCATCGTTTCGACAGCCTGACCTTCCAGACCGACGCGGTGTTCGATGTCGCAGGCGCGCATTCGGGCGCGGTGGTGACGCCCTCGATCAGCTACGGCACACCGCTGGGAGAGGCTGGCGTGTTCAACCTGACGGTCTCGGGCGATGTCGTCGATAACAGCTTTGCCGATTATTATTTCAGCGTCGATGCCCCCGGCAGCGCCGCCTCCGGCCTGCCGCAGTTCCGCGCGCGGGGCGGCTTGAAATCGGTCGGGGCAAGCGCGCTCATCGCCTACGACCTGTCGGGCAACGCGCTCGACGGCGGCAGATCGG
>NZ_JBGTFM010000079.1:0-6113 GCF_041747255.1 Blastomonas sp.
GGCGGCATCGCGTTCGCCCTCAGTTACGGTCCAGGCATCGAGAACCTCTGCCAACTCAGCTTCAGCTTCGGCGGCCCGTCTATTGGCGTCCGCTACGCCAAGGTCTGCGGTCCGAATGATGTCACCTGCAACAGTTCGGACTGTGCGAACGAAGTGGTTCAGAACATCTTCGGTGGTCGCGGCAAGAATGTTGGTCAGTTCGGCTTTTGCCTCGCAGGGGATATCCATCGCAGGCAAATTGGCCGCGGCCTCCCGGCGCCGCTTCCAAGCGCGGTGTTTCTTGTAGAACTCGCCATTGGCCGTGAGCCCCAATAGCCCAGCGATCTCATTCGGGAGCATGTCGGCGGGAAATTCGCCGTTCTGCTCCACGTAAGCGTCGAGCAGCTTGTCGAAGGCCGGATTGCGGACCCAATCTTTACTTTTTTTCATTGTTCCATACTCGCTATTCGCGAGGTGGATGATCCTATGTGACCTGCGAGACCTGCGAGACCTGCGAGACCTGCGAGACCTGCGAGACCTGCGAGACCTGCAAAGGACCATCGAACCGCGCATCATCATGGGACGCCGTCGCTGACCAGCGGGGCGCTTTGGTTCGATGATGATCGCGGTTAGGGTGCTGACCAGCCTTGCGGCGGATGGCAGAGTTGTCGCACCAATTTTGAACGTTCGGCGACCACACCGTGAGATATTGCGATCGCGCGATGACGTGATGCCATCGTGATGACGATGCTCATGAGGGTGGCGAGGACTGATTCCAATCGGCGAAACCGGGTAGGCCCGCGGCGACGCAAGATCGCTTGGCCTTCGAGCATATCGGCAGCAGCGGCAAAGAGATGCCCGAGCGCCTCCAACGCAGTATCTGAGATAGACGCGGAGTCTCCATCTCCTTGCGTAACCGAGTTTGCTTGATTGCTCATGCTCTCATTATAGCGCGTATTGCAGAAAACGCCAAGTAACCGGAACACAACGGTTAGCCGCTCAATTCGAGCGCAGCGATTTTGTTTGAGATATGAGCCCAACCGCGGGGCAGCTTGATACGAAATTAAAGACACTGCAGCCGATGTCTTGAGCTGATCGCATGATCGACCATCCATTTTTCCGCATAAGGAAAACGGACGAGCAGACGCTCGCTCGCCTAGGGTTGGGAAAACTTAGATTCCGCAACCCGCTGGCGCCGCGGCGAGGATGAAGTGGGAAGGGAAAAGGCCTACGCCCAGCTTCGTCCTCATTGTTGATAACCAGTGAGGAACACCGAAATGACGAATACCGAAAAACCCACACCTCTACCGGGTGAGGACGAACGGACCCGCCTACTGCATCGCATCCAACCACTATCCGATTGGCCGACGATAGACGATCCGGTTGAGCCACTCACCGTCGTCGCCGCCATCGATGTCGAAACCGATGGGCTCGACAGCACGGAAGATTTCGTCATCCAAATCGCCGTCGCACTGATTGAGGTGGACGCGCAGGGCCGTATCGTTCGCATCATCGGCAAGGGACAGGGCACTCAAGATCGGGGTCGGCCGCTGCCACTCCGGATCAAGACGCTGACGGGGCTCACCGACGAGGCGCTTGCTGGCACGCAGATCGATGTGCCGAAACTGACCGCGTTCACCGGCCGAGCGCAGGCCATTTTGGCGCACAACGCTGGCTTTGATTCTGGCTTCTGCCGGCGGCTCCTGCCCGGCATCGCACACCTGCCCTGGATCTGCAGTTTCCGCGATGTCGATTGGCAGCAGCACGGATTTGATGGCGCCAAGCTTGGACACCTGCTGATGCAGCAGGGTTTGTTCGCTCCCACCGCGCACAATGCGATGGCGGACGTAGAGGCGACCATCAACCTTCTCGCCAGCGAACTGCCGAACGGCAAGACGGTGATAGCCGAAGCGCTGGAGACCGCCCGCACACCTACGGTCCGCGTGGATGCCGAGAACGCGCCCTACGCACAAAAGGGCGAGTTGAAGCGGCGCGGATACCGCTTCGATTGGGGCAAGAAGGTCTGGTGGATCGAAGTGTGCGAGGAGCAAGCAATCTACGAGGTATCATGGCTGCAGCGCACGATGCCCAAGGTCCGGCCCGTCCAGACGCCTGTCACCTGGCACAACCGGCACTGCTGATCGCGAAGGGAATAGGCAGGGTGCAGCCGCATGGCGCACCCGGCCTATCTGCTGAGGATCGAAGGGGAATTTGAGCTGAGGTTCCGAAAAAAAAATGGCTCCGGCCGAAGAGGCCGTCACCCAAAGCGAAAACAAGGAAATACCGATGAACAACGCTACCCCCGCGGTCACCGCGCGGCTCAAGTCCTCGATGGCACTGCGCAAGCAGATGGGCATGCCGCTCAACGCCGTCGCCAGTGATGCCATCACCTTTGCCAGCCTCGATGCGCCCAGCGAGCCAATGTTGCGGGCGATGGCTCGTAAGGCCCATGTGGAGCGACAGGATGCGGTCCTCGCGCTTTATCGCGATCGGCATGTGGAGGATCCGCACACGTTCGTGCTAATCTACCGCACAGCGACCAGCATCGAGGTCCTGCAGGTCGATCCGGTCGATCCCGGCAAGACCCAACCGCTGGTGTTGGTCACCGAGGCCAGCGGCCGCGTGTTCCAGGTCGATGAGCGCGGTGTTGTGCGCGAGCGGATCGGCTCCACCCTGGTCGCCGACAAGCGCAATCGCGCCCGGGCGCTCAAGCGTATTGCCAGGGAGGCAAAGGGAATCGAAGCCGATCCCACTTGGGAGGCCACCCATTTTGGCCTCAAGCGTGGTGCCGTCGATCTGACGACGGTCACATCGATGCACTGACCCTCACCACCACCAGAACCCACAGCAGCAGCGGGCGGCATCCTTCGCAGGATTGCCGCCCGCTCTGCGTTTGAAAGACCAAACAATGAACGAATATCCCAACCACGTGGTTGCGCTGGCGGTGGTGCGCCACCCCAGCGAGCCAGCAGATCGCGGTCAGCCACCGCGGATTTACAGCATCGGCGCGTTTACCTGCGAGCGCCTAACCGACTGGGAGGCGCGGTTCACCGAGACCCACGTTGCCTTTGCCTCGGACGACCCGTCGTGTCTGCCGCTCGCGCATGTAAAATCCTTGCTGCGCCGCGACAGTCACGTCGTGACCTGCGCGCCAGCCGAGCGGCACACGAGCAGGCGAACCCGCAAGGATCTCGATTTCCTGCTTCCCGGAACCGAGGAACTTCCCAGAGCACGCCGCCGCATCTTTCGGGCGTCGGATGAGAGGCTTTCCCAACTCGGCTGGCAGTTCGACCTCGAGCTCAACCACGAGGACGCCACCGTGCTCCAACAGGCACGGTCTGCAGCTCGCAGGGCGCAAGCCGCCTGGCTGACCAGCGTTGCCGCCACGCATGATCTGCCGACCAAGTCGGCCTTACTGACATCCTATCGCGCCTGGCGAATAATCCAGAATGCAATGCCTATACGGTTTTGAGTGGAGAGGTTTTCGCCAATGACGGCGGAAAGGAAAAAAGTAGTTATGACAAATAGTTATATCGCAATCGATTGCGAGTTCAGCTGGGATGAGGCCCTTCATCAGGCCCATCTGTCCTTCGACCCCACATCGAAGAAGCACGCGACGGCCGTAAAGAGAGTGATGGCTGCCAGCGCCTTCGAATTCTCGATCGATGACGAAGGGCGGGTTTCGACCGGCCCGGTGGTTTCCTGGAATGAGTTCGATTGGGGTGGCGAGAAGGCGGTGATTGAACAGCTGTTCGATTATCTGCGTGCGCGTCCATCTGGCGCCGTGCTCAGCTACGGCGGATTGGCGGTGGACATCCCCGTGCTGCTGCTGGCCGCCATGGAATACGGAATCCGGCTTCCCGACCAGTTGCTCGATCAGCCCGGGCGGCGAGGTCCGAGGCCGCATGTCGATTTGGGTCTGCAGCTGAAGGGAGGCGGTAGGACCTGGTCGCATTTGAGCCAGGTGCTTTTGAGGATCGGCGTGCCGGTCGAACTGGTTCGCGACAAGCCATCGGTCCTGCGACCCTGCCAACCGAAGGCGTGGCAGAATCTCGCCGATCACGTTGAGCTCGACGTTCTGCTGCTCGCCATCGCCAAGGTGGCTTGGCGGGTCAGCCAGGGTGCGCCAGTCCTTCGGCTTGAACCAGCGATCATTGCGTTGATCGGGGGATTCCTCCGACAACGTCGTGACCATCGCGCAGCGTCGTTGCTGCGGAAATATGCCGCGGACCTCGAAAACCGATACGGCGCACAGCTCGCTATCGCGGCCTGAGCTTTCGCGCGGCGATGCCATTGACCTGTGGAGTGGAGTCCCAGTCGCTGGCATCGCCGCGCCATTGCCGTTAGCCTCAGATTTCGACAGGGGGAGCGTAAGTGCCAATACTCGACTGGATGAGCCGGAGCGAAGACATCCTCGCCGCGGCAAAGGTGCCATATCGTATGCTTGAGGCCATGCCGGACCTCGATGGCGGCAATGGCGATCCGGCAAACATGCTAATCGAGGGTGATAACCTCAATGCGTTGAAAGCCCTGCTACCTTTCTATGGTGGGCAGGTGAAGTGCATCTACATCGATCCGCCCTACAATACACGTAGCGCCTTCGAGCATTACGACGATAATCTCGAGCACGCGCAGTGGCTGGCGATGATCTACCCCCGCCTAATTCTGCTGCGGGAATTATTGGCAGAGGACGGAAGTATTTGGGTTTCGATCGACGACCATGAAGGCCACTATCTTAAGGTGATTATGGACGAAGTGTTCGGTCGGAAGAATTTCGTGGCCCACTTCGTTTGGCAGCGCACGCCAACCCGTGAAAACCGAACTGACGTTTCGGATTCGCACGATACGATTCTTCTGTATGGCAAAAACAGAAACGAGTGGGGTGAAATCCGCAACCCGTTGCCGCCCTCCCAGGAGCAATTGGACCGATATCAGAATCCCGACGACGATCCCCGCGGTCCATGGGCATCCTTGCCTGCTCATGCAAAGGCCGAGAAGGGGCGCAGGCAAGCCCAATTTTTTACGGCGACGACCCCAAGCGGACGCAAGATTGATCCGCCGAACGGTCGATGCTGGTTGTATACCGAAAAACGCTTCCAAGAGATGGTCGACGACAATAGGATCTGGTTCGGTCAGAATGGATCGAACGTGCCACGCGTTAAGAAATTCCTTTCTGAAGTTCAGACAGGTTTGGTTCCTACGACTTGGTGGCCGCATCAAGAGGTTGGAACCACTGGAAAGGCCAAGGCTGAGATTACTGCACTATTCCCTGATGACGTTCCCTTCTCCACTCCAAAGCCTGAGCGTCTTCTTGAACGGATAATCCATATCGCCACCAACCCTGGCGACCTTGTCCTAGACAGCTTTCTCGGTTCTGGGACTACAGCAGCTGTTGCCCATAAAATGGGTCGAAGGTGGATCGGCATCGAGATGGGCGGCCATGCTGAAACTCATTGCAAGCCGCGGCTCGACAAGGTGATCGACGGTGAAAAAGGGGGCATCTCCGAAGCAGTTGAATGGAACGGCGGCGGCGGTTACCGCTATTACCGCTTAGAGCGTTTTCCACAGCGTCTGAATCGATGGGGATTCCATCTGCAGCCGAGTTCTGATTCAAAATCCGTGCTGGTGAAGGAGGCCAGCATGGATGGCCAAAGCACTATCGCAGGATTTGCGTGATCGGGTCGTTACGGCGATTGACGGGGGTCTGAGCCGTCGCGGGGCTGCGGCGCGGTTCGGAGTAAGCGTGTCGAGCGCGATCCGCTGGCACCAGCTTGCACGCGAGCATGGGCGCGCAGTGGCCAGGAAGCCAGGCGGTGACCAGCGCTCATCGAAGACCGAGGTCCATGCTGAGCAGATCATGGCGCTACTGGAGAAGCAAGGCGACATCACCCTCGCCGAGATCCAGTCCGGTCTTGCCGATCGTGGCATCAGCGTTGGGATCGGCACCTTGTGGCGGTTCTTCAAGCGTCACGGAATCACGCGTAAAAAAAGAACGGGCACGCGATCGAGCAGGACCGTCCCGACGTCTTGAGGCAGCGTCGGCAGTGGTTCAACGGACAGCTCGATCTGGAGCCGGAGCGCCTCGTGTTCATCGACGAGACGTGGACTGCCACCAACATGACCCGCAGCCACGG
>NZ_JBGTFM010000080.1:0-5157 GCF_041747255.1 Blastomonas sp.
GCGCGCTCACGCGTCAAGCCGCCCGGCCCGAGCGCCGACACGCGGCGCTTGTGGGTGACTTCGGCCAGCGGGTTGGTCTGGTCCATGAACTGCGAGAGCTGCGACGAGCCGAAGAATTCACGCACCGCGGCAACCGCTGGCTTGGCGTTGATCAGATCGTTGGGCATGACCGTGGACACGTCAACGGAGCTCATCCGCTCCTTGACCGCACGCTCCATGCGCAGCAGGCCGACGCGATACTGATTTTCCAGCAGCTCGCCCACCGAACGCACACGCCGGTTGCCAAGGTTGTCGATGTCATCGACTTCGCCCTTGCCATCCTTCAGGTTCACCAAAGTCTTGACGACCGCCAGTATGTCCTCGCGCCGCAGCGTGGTGACGGTGTCCTCGCAATCGAGTTCCAGACGCATGTTGAGCTTGACGCGGCCCACAGCCGACAGGTCATAACGCTCGCCATCGAAGAACAGGCCTTCGAACAGCGCATCGGCGGTTTCGCGCGTCGGCGGCTCGCCGGGGCGCATGACGCGATAGATCGCATCGAGGCCCATGTCGCGATTGTCGGCCTTGTCGGCCTTCATCGTGTTGCGGATCCACGGGCCGGTGGTGACATGATCGATGTCGAGCAGCACGAGCTGGTCGATCCCGGCGGAATCGAGCTTTTCAAGGTTTTCTGCGGTGACTTCGTCGCCCGCCTCGATGTAGATTTCGCCGGTCTTTTCGTTGACCAGATCATAGGCGCTGTAGCGGCCGAAAATTTCTTCCGTGGGGATCAGCAGCGTCGTCAAACCATCTTTCGAAGCCTTGAGCGCCGCGCGCGGGGTGATCTTTTCGCCCGCCTTGAAGGCGACTTCGCCGGTGTTGGCATCGACGATGTCAAACGCAGGCTTCAGCCCGCGCCACTGTTCGACCACGAACGGAATCTTCCAGCCGCCGGTGCCACGTTCGTAAACAACCTTGTCGTAGAAGTTGTCGAGGATTTCTTCATCGTTCAGCCCCAGAGCATAGAGCAATGAGGTGACCGGCAGCTTGCGCTTGCGGTCGATACGCACATTGACGATGTCCTTGGCGTCGAATTCGAAATCGAGCCACGAACCGCGATACGGGATGACGCGTGCGGCAAACAGATATTTGCCCGACGAATGCGTCTTGCCGCGATCATGATCGAACAACACGCCCGGCGAGCGGTGCATCTGGCTGACGATCACGCGCTCGGTGCCGTTGATCACAAAGGTGCCGTTCTCGGTCATGAGCGGCATGTCGCCCATATAGACGTCCTGCTCCTTGATATCGATCAGGCTCTTGGTTTCGGTCTCTGAGTCCACCTCGAACGTCGCGAGCTTGAGCGTGACCTTCATCGGCGCAGCATAGGTGATCCCGCGCTGGCGGCACTCGGTGACGTCGTATTTGGGGGGCTCAAGGACGTAACCGTCCTTTTCCTTGATATCGAGGCTGGCGGTGCCCGCGAAATCCTGGATCGGGAACACGCTGCGCAGCGTCTTTTCAAGGCCCGAGACATAGCCGATCGAATGGTCCGACCGCAGGAACTGCTCATAGCTTTCGCGCTGAACCTCGATGAGGTTCGGCATTTCACTAACTTCGTGGATGTCGCCGAAAATCTTGCGGATGCGCTTGTTGGGGACCGGCTTTTTGTTGACCGGTACAGTCGCCTGGGTTGCCATATGTCAGATATCGCCTTTTGTTCATGCTCGATTCGCGGCGCATCAGACAGCAAAAGGCCGCAGGTCCTAGAGGGTAGGACCGCAGCCTATCGCGTCTGATTGATCCGAAAAAATTCATTCGTCCAGCAGGCCCGCGCAAAACCCGCCATGTCTCGAAACTTTCGGTGAGTGCGTCATATATGCAGCGTTGTTGGACTTGTCAAACAGCCAGAACGCATAAGAGGCCACGCCCCCGGATGCCGCAATCAGGCGGGGAACTCAACAGGGCCGCCTCGCGTCTTATGTCTACGGGGCTGCGCATCACTCCGCATCTGCATGGGTCGCCTCGCCGACCTAAAGTCTGCATGCCTCACGCCACGTCACAGATCGACACATGACAAGGAACCATTGCATGAAACTCGCCCAAGACACGCTCGTCCTCGTCGCTGACAGCGAGAAGGCACTGTTCCTGCGCAACACCGGCGCTGCCGGTCAGATCGAACTTGAGGTTGAGCAGGCCAAGGAGCTCGCCGCCGCCCCGGCGCAGGACCAGAATTCGGGAATGGCAACGCAAGTACAAGCTAGAAGCGAAGGCAGCCGCAGTGCGGTTCAGGAAAGCGACTGGCACCAGATTGCGCGTGAGCGCTTCGCCCGCGATCTCGCCGATCTGCTCTACAAACGCGCGATCAAGGGGGATTTCAAATCGCTGGTATTGGTCGCCGCACCGGCGCTGCTGGGCGAACTGCGCCCCGCGCTGCACAAGGAGGTGACGAGCCGCGTCACCGGCGAACTCGCCAAGGACTTGACCAACCACCCGATCGGCGACATCGCATCACACCTGAACAGCGCTGGCTGATCCGTCAGCTCAAACCGGACACACAAAAAAGGGCGGCCTGCGCGAAGCAGACCGCCCTTTTTTCATTCCCCCGCCCGAAGGCGAAGCGACCAGGATTACTTGAGTTCGACGGTGCCGCCGGCAGCTTCGATCTTCGCCTTGATTTCTTCGGCTTCTGCCTTGCTGACAGCTTCCTTGATCGCCTTGGGAGCGCTTTCGACCAGGGTCTTGGCTTCGGTCAGGCCAAGCTGGGTGATCGCACGGACTTCCTTGATGACCTGGATCTTCTTGCCGCCGTCGCCGGTCAGGATCACGTCGAATTCAGTCTGCTCTTCAGCAGCCGGAGCCGCAGCGCCGCCAGCTGGCGCAGCCACAGCAACCGCAGCAGCGGCCGAAACGCCCCATGCTTCTTCAAGCGCCTTCGACAGTTCAGCGGCTTCCAGAACAGTCAGCTTCGAGAGGTCTTCAACCAGTTTTGCAATATCTGCCATTTTAAGTCTCCAATGTTCAATTCAATTTACATGCCGCCAGCACCGCGCGGCGCGGGCGGATAATCATTTTGCTTCAAGCGTCTTCTTTGGCCGCATAGGCACCGAACACGCGGGCAAGCTGCCCGGCCGGTGCCTGAATGACCTGAACAACCTTGGTTGCCGGGGCATTGACGAGACCAATGATCTTGGCGCGCAGTTCATCGAGCGACGGCATCAAGGCAAGCGCCTTCACCCCTTCGGCATCAAGGAACGTATCGCCCATCGCGCCGCCGACAATTTCAAGCTTGTCATTGTCTTTGGCGAAATTGACCGCAACCTTGGCTGCGGCGACCGGATCAGACGATGTCGCGAGCGCAATCGGCCCGGTCAGCAGATCGGTGATGGACGCATAAGGTGTGCCCACCGCTGCCAGCTTGGCCAGACGGTTCTTCGTGACTTTGTAGCTGGCGCCCTCATCGCGCATCTTCGTCCGCAGTTCGGTGGACTTTGCGACGGTAAGACCCAGGTTACGGGTTACCACCACCACACCGGCGTCGGCGAAGGTAGCGTTCAGCGAAGCAACAGCGGCTTCTTTTTCAGCACGATCCATGCTGGTCTCCTTCCACATGGGTGCGCCGAACGACATTGAGCCGCGCGGGGATACACCCGGTTCATTGCGCAATGCACACGCACACCATCGCTGGCGCTTGGCACACTGCATTCGGTCCGTGGGGGGTTTGCCGAGCCGGTTGAACGCGCGCATGGAGCGCAGGAGGTTCAAAATGGCCACGTCCGCAATTGCATCAAATGCAAAGGCGGTAAAAAACTGGTCCCCGTCTAGGCTGGACATTAAGCAGGGCAAATTCCCTGCACCAACTGTCTCGGACGGCAATCAGATCAGCCTTGCGGCGTCTCTGGTCGATGCGGGCCATTAGCAGGTGGCGGGAGAGAGTCAAGCGCGAACAGCCCGTCAGCAGGGCGCAGCGGGGCGTCAACTGGTCGCAAACTTATTGTCAATTAAATTAGTTGAGTTAATGTGGTTGTCACCGGCTGACGATAAGCCGCAGGCGCCAGCCTATCCCGGTTGTCGCACACAAACGGAGATGTCCCATGCCTGGAATTCATGCCCGTGACCATCAAGACCCCACGATTCTGACAGTGCCCGGCCTCGACAACAGCTGCTCTGCGCATTGGCAGGCATTGTGGGAGCAGCAGTGGCTGAACTGCCACCGCGTTGACATGGGCAACTGGCAGACGCCGAATAGCAACGCCTGGGTCAACCGGCTCAATCTGGCGATCCGGCAGACCGCAGGGCCGATCATTCTGGTGGCGCACAGCCTTGGTTGCCATGCGGTGGCGTGGTGGGCGGCGCTTGAGCGGCCCACGACATCCGGCCCGGTGGTGGGCGCGTTGCTGGTCGCCCCGCCAGAGGTTGACAGCGCCCCGGCCGATCCGCGCCTCAATGCATTCGCGCCATCCGCGCGCGGCGTGTTGCCCTTCCCCAGCATCGTCGTCGGCAGCCGCAACGATCCGTACATTACCCCGGACCGAGCTTACCGTCTGGCCAGTCTCTGGGGCGCCGACCATGTCGATGCGGGCCGCATAGGCCATATCAACAGCAAGTCAGACATCGGTGACTGGGCGTTCGGCAAATCGCTCCTCGCGCGGCTACTCGATGCAGTCGAGCCCATACGCAAAGGCATGGACGACGCCGCGCATCTGCCACGCCCCGGCGCAACCGACCGGCGGGCGGATCTCAGCCAGTAAGCCGGGCCGCAGGCGGTTCACGCCCGCGTCACCGACACCGTTTGCTCCACAAATTCCATCGGGCCGTAACCGGTGAGGAAGGCGACGTCGAGCGCGTCGCGGCCGACGCCGATTTTGGCCATGTCGCTTGCCTGCGCCATGCCGGTGGGATCGACGAGGTGCCATGCGCCGCCTCCGCCGCTGGCGTTGGCCAAAAACACTTCGGCCACGGCGTGAAAATCGGGCGGGGTGACATCGGGCGCGTAGACGCTGACAAAGCGCGCGGGGATGCACGCGGCGCGCGCGAGCACCACCATCATGTGCGCAAAATCGCGGCACACGCCCTGCCGCGTGACGAAGGTGTCGAGCGCGGTGGTCGATCCGTCGCTGCTGCCCGGCTGATAGCTGAAATGTTCGTGGATCCAGTCGCGCATCGCCGCAATCCGCG
>NZ_JBGTFM010000081.1:0-6728 GCF_041747255.1 Blastomonas sp.
CATGATCGCGCTCACCGGCGGCACCGGCTTTGTCGGCAGCGCTTCAATTGACGCGGCGCTTGACGCGGGGCATCAGGTGCGCGCGCTGACCCGCCGCCCGCAAAAGCCGCGCGAGGGCGTCACCTGGATCGAAGGCGCGCTCGATCAGCCCGACAGCCTTGCTGCGCTGTGCACCGGCGCCGACAGCGTGCTGCACATTGCAGGCGTGGTCAATGCGGCGGACAAGGCCGGGTTTGTTGCCGGCAACATCACCGGAACCGAGGCGATGATCGCCGCCGCGCGTGCCGCCGTGGTGCCGCGCTTCATCCATATCTCGTCGCTCGCCGCGCGCGAGCCGGGGCTGTCCAACTATGGCTGGTCCAAGGCCGAGGCGGAGGCGCGGGTCACTGCGTCGGGGCTCGATTGGATCATGGTGCGCCCACCTGCTGTTTATGGCCCCGGCGATACCGAGATGCTTGACCTGTTCCGCATGGCGGCACGCGGGCTGGTGTTGTTACCTCCGCGCGGACGGATATCGGTGGTGCATGTTGCCGATCTGGCGCGACTGCTGGTCACGCTGGCGGCAGGCGGCGGCGAGCCGGCGGCGATATACGAGATCGACGATGGCGAGCCGCAGGGGTGGAGCCACGCCGAATTTGCCCACGCGCTGGGCGATGCGGTGGGCAAAAAAGTGCGGGCGCTGCACGCGCCGAGGTTGGCGCTTCACATGGCGGCGGCGGGCGACCGATTGGTGCGCGGGAAACGCGCGAAGCTGACCCCGGATCGCGCGCGCTATATGGCGCACAGCGACTGGACCGCAGCGCCCGACAAACGGCCCCCGACTCAGCTATGGCAACCGCAGATCCCAACACGGCAGGGTCTCGCTGACACCGCGCTTTGGTATCGCGCCAAGGGATGGCTGAAGTGAAACAAGTTTAAGCCCTACGCGGCCAAATTCATCGCCGCCAGAATTTCGCTGATCGCCACGAACGCGAAGCATACCGAACTGTCGGCCACACCGTAAGGCAGGAAGATGTCGTCGCCCACGCGGATCGCGCCGCAGGTGTAGACGACATTGGGCACATAGCCCTCGCGGTCCTCATCGGCGGCGGACAGGATGGGATCGGTGGTCCGGCCAATCACTTTGGAGGGATCAATCTTGTCGAGTAACACCGCGCCGATGGCATATTTGCGCATCGCGCCGACACCATGGGTGAGCAACAGCCAGCCTTCATCAAGCTCGATCGGCGCGCCGCAATTGCCGATCTGGACGAACTCCCACGGGTAGCGCGGCTCAAGCAACAGCGTGCCGCCTTCCCAATGATCAATCGTGTCAGATCGCAGCAGATAGAGGTTCTTACCGTCCTGCCGCCCGATCATGCAGAACTGCCCATCGATCTTGCGCGGGAACAGGGCCATGCCCTTGTTGCGGCCCGCGCCGCCTTTGATCGGGGTCAGCGTAAAATCCTTGAAATCGCGCGTGCGCAGCAGCTCTGAACGGATGTCACGCCCGCTATAGGCGGTGTAGGTGCCAATCCATTCGCTCTTGCCGCTGTCGCGCTGGAATTCGACCAGCCGCAAGTCTTCCAGGCCATTGCGCTGCGCCTCGGTGATCGGAAAGATCACCGTCCCCGACAGGCTGCTGTCGCGCTGTCGGTAGAGCGAGACCACATCCTCGGGCTTGTCATCGCGGTGTGGCCCTTCCATCGCGGTGGTTGCAAAGGCGGGCTGGGAAAGCAGGGTGAGCTCGCGGTCCTGGGTGATGATCCCCTCACGAAACGCAATGGTTGAGATATGCCCCTCACCCACCGCGCGCAGCGACAAGATGATGCGCACGCTGCCATCAGGCATGCCGCTCTGGTCAGGGTGGCGCACCACGCTGGGGTTCATCAGCGCCGCAGCAGCATAGCTGTATTCGTGGCAGAAATAGGCCCCGATCAACAGCTGCAATTCGCGCTTCAATGGCTTGCTGCACAGCCCCAGCCGGGGCTCAACCTCATCGAAGCGATCCTGAAAGACACGCTCAATCTGCCAGTGCCGCCCGCCAAAATCGCCGAGCACAAAGCCAAGCTCTGCGCGCACATTGCGCGGGTTGAGCGCGACGATATCGCGCGCGAGCCGCTGCACCCGCTCAAGATCGGGTCCCGACGCCTGCCAGGCGAGATGGAAGGGCCGCACCACCACGCGTGTGGGGTCGGCTCGCAGCCGCAAGGGATGCTGGATGATGTTCGCCACGACTGGCCTTAAGCCGCAACCACACGGGTATGCAATGATTCAATAGCCTCGACCCGGGCGATGAAAGCGCGGATGGCATAGGTCGCGTGCTGATAGGCAAGCACCGATTCCGCGCCTTCGTTGAGGTTCGCGCCGCGCGGGTTGATGCCGTCTCGGCTGGTGCCGGTGACCGGGTCTGCGACAACTGTGCCGCGATCATTGCGCCCGCCGAACCAGTCGAACGCGCGCTGCGCGTGGGTCAGCCAGACACGATCACCCATTGCGTCATAGGCGGCAGCGGCGGCATCGATGGCGGCCCAGATTTCCACCGGCTGCTGGTCGAACGGTCGCGGCAGTTCATACACGCGCCCAAAGCTGTCTGATCCTACGGGCCGGAAATGCCCGCCCGGGGCGATCTGGATGTCGTTGATCCAGCGCAGTGTCGCCAGCCCGCAGGCGGAGATGTCGCTGCGTTCCAGCCGCATCCCGGCGCGCAGCATCGCCTCGCACAGGCGTGCATTGTCATAGGCAACAACTGGCTCGAACCAATTCCAGCCCGGGCGTGCGGCGGCGCTGTGCAATGCCAGCAGGCGCTCTGCACCGTCGCGCACAATCTGCTCAGACAATGCATCTGGCCTGCCTGTTGCCAGCAGATAATCTGCCCCCAGCATCGCAAAGGCCGTCGCGCGTGGCGAACCGAAACCGAGCGCCGATGGCGCGGTGCGCAGGAACAGCTCGCGCGCCCACTGACGCAATCCGGCGCTGCGCGCATCGCGCGCCGTCATGCCCAGCGCCCAGAGTGTGCGCCCGCAGCTGTCTTCAGACCCTGCGTCCTCGAGCCAGTTGCGGCCAAAGCCCATGAAATTGCGGAACTCGCCGGTGTCGTCATTCCAGGCGTGCTGGACAAACGACGCGAAGGTCGCGGTCAGCTGCCCGCACTGGCGCAGCGCATTATCATCAAGACGGTGCATCAGCATCAGCGCGCGGGCATTGTCATCGACACAATAGCCATGCGCGCGGTCGGGAATGGAATGGATGCTGTGCTGCAAGATGCCAGTGTTGTCGCAGATGCGCAGCAGACCCTGGATGCCAATCGGGCCGGTCACCGATGCCAGCGCCGCCGGCCTGATACGCACTGCGCTGATCAGGTTGAGACTATGGCGCGCAAACACCGGCCAGACCATCTGCCTTCCCTGGCTGTAAGCGCGTTGCTGCAAGGTGTGCAGGCGCGTGGGATCACCAAGCAGATTGGCGATTTCTGTAGCGATGGCCGTGCTGTCGTGGAAGGGCACCAACACGCCGTGGTCATCGGCCAGCAGCTCAACTGCGTGCACGAAGGGCGTCGATACCACGGCCTTGCCCAGCGCCATCGCATAAGACAAGGTGCCCGATGTCGATTGCTGCGCGCCGGTATAGGGCGTCACATAGATATCGACTGCTTCGATCAGGTCGAGCAGATCATCGGTTGCCATAAACGCATCGATCCAGCGGATATGGTCGGCAACGCCCAATGACATGGCGAGCGCCTTCAACCGGTCACGATAGGCCTCGCCTTCGCGCGCCAGCAGGTTGGGGTGGGTCGCCCCGGCGATGCAATAGAGCACATCGGGATTGGCCACGACAATTGCGGGCAAGGCTTCGATGACGGTCTCGATGCCCTTGCCCCCGGACAGCAGCCCGAAGGTGAGGATGACGCGCTTGCCATCGAAACCGAACTGCGGCTTGAACATATGTGCCCGCCCGAACGGACGGTCAGGTACACCATGCGCGATCAGCGCGATCTGGTCTTCATCGACGGCGTAGACCATCTGCAGCAGGTTGCGCGACAGCTCGGACATTACGACCAATTTGCTTGCACGCGCGATCAGCCGCTCCATCACCCTGCGCTGGTCAGCATCGGGTTCGGCCAGCACAGTGTGCAGCGTGATGATCAGCGGCGCGGCGATGCGGTCCACCAGCTCTAGCACCATGTCGCCGCCGAAGCCGCCGAACAGGCCAAATTCATGCTGCAGCCAGACGACATCTGCGCAACTCGCCTCGATCTGGGCTGCGGCATCGATGAAGCTCTGTGCATCGCCTTCGACGATCGTGGTGCACACCGCAGGATCGAATGCTGTGGGCGTAGACGCAGGTGCCATTGCATAAACATCGATGGCCAACGACGGGTCAGCCGCAATGAGCGATGCATAAACGTCAGTCGTGAAGGTCGCGATGCCGCAGCGGCGCGGAGCAAAGCCCCCGATAAGCGCCAGCCGCCCGGCTGTTGCCATAGCTGACCCAAACGAAGACAGCGATTCGAGGCCTTCGTCGAACCGGCGGCGGTCAGATGTTTCGTACACGGGCGATACCTCTTTCAAAAATAGAGCAACACAGGCCCCGCCCAACCAGCAGTTCAGTCATTGTGTCGCCGATAGCGAACCTCAGTCTGGCATTGCCAATATTACAGATCGGCGGCAGATTGGTTCCGCGCGGGTGCGTTGCTCGACATGCTGCCTCTGCACCCTCGGACGGGTCCTAACAAACGCTTTCGCTTGCATCCTTGATCGAGGTTAAGCAGGAGGGCCCGGCGGCGTCGTGTTGAGCGACACGCGCAAAATAGGCTCAATCATGACCGCGTTTGATGTTCTGAAATTTCTTCACATCCTGGGGATCATCCTGCTGCTGGGCAACATCACCGTGACTGCGGTGTGGAAGGTGTTCGCCGACCGCACCAAAAATGGCACGATTGTGGCGTTTGGCCAGAAGATGGTGACCGGCACCGACTGGGGGCTCACTGTACCCGGCATCGTGCTGACAATGGTCGGCGGCTATGGCGCGATGTATGAGGCGCGCTATGATTTTCCGGGGCCGGGCTGGCTGGTGTGGAGCCAGGTTTGCTTTGTCGTTGCCGGGCTGGTCTGGTTGGGCGTGCTGATCCCGATCCAGATGCGTCAGGCGCGGATGGCGCGTGCATTTACCGACCAGACCGGCGTGTCTGCCGACTATCGCGCGCTGTCGCGGCGCTGGCTGGTCTGGGGGCTGATCGCAACGGTGCCGCTGGTGTCCGCGCTTTACTTTATGATCGCCAAGCCCGGATAAGGGGCTTCGATCTGGTAGTGGATCGGCTTGAATGACCCATTGTTCGATTGCAGCGCCGAACAGGCCGTCAGCCCGATGACCAGATCGTCCATCGCGAGAAAGGTGATCACATCGCCCGCCCTGCTGAGCGGTGCCAGAACCTTGAGTTCACCGGTCTCGCCATTGACCGGCACGTTCATGAAGCAGTTGAATGCCACCGGGATCATGTCGGGTGTCACGCCATAAGGTGCGAGCGCAGCGGCAAGATTGCCGAAACAACCCTGATGCGGTTCGGTATCGCCGTAAATGATGCGAAAGGTATCGCGCGAACACGGGGTGAGCAGAAAATCGTGCCGCCCGACATCATCGGCGACAATTTCAAGCATCACATTGCTGCGGTTGGAATAGAGCTTGTCGCCGGTGGTCAAATAAATGCGACTGGTGTAATCGAGCGTGCGCCCCGATGAGAGCACCTCGCCGATGTCATCGCGGCGAAAGGCGAGCAGATCGGCAACCTGCTCGCCCAGCGGATCGATCACCGTCAGCCGCTCGCCCTGTTTGAGCTCAAAGGCCGTGCCGGTGCGCGGTGCGATTTCAACCGGCATTTTTTCTCTCGCGCGGCTGAAATGGGCAGCCCCAGTCGTTGGCAACTTCGCGCCCACTGTACTGCCGCGCTTCGGATGTCGATCCATGGCGCGCCAGCATCGGGTTTTCGCTGCCTGCCAACATAAGATCGCGTGCGAGTATGGCACCGCGCAGCTTTTCATAACGACCAGCGTTGCGCAGTTGCTCGAACTGATCATGCAGATTGAACACCAACGCCGGGCGCTCAAAGCGGCGTGCCGGGCGGCTGGCGCGCGGGTGCAGGCCGACGACGAAAAACGCCTCTCCGCCAAAGCTCAACGAGAAATGCGGATCGTCCGGATCCGGACTCACGCGGCTGTCGAGCGGCTGGCCCAGCCATTCGTCCTTGTCGCTGAGCGACTGGATGCGCTGCCACATCGCGGTTTCAAATTCGGCTTCGCTGAGCTCCGCATCTTGCTCGAACAGCACGGCCAGCGACTGGAACGGCACCGGATCCTCCGCATAATCACGGGCCAATGCCATCAGTACGGGGTGGATGCGCAGGTCGTCCCAGGCTGAACGCAGGTCGCGGCAGACCACGGCGCGCAGCTGTCCGCGACCCAGCGCCGACTTGGCACCAACGCACGGAAAATCGGCGCGTTCGATAAATTCAAAGAAGCGTTTCGCGAGCGGTTCATCGCGGTCATCGGAAGGTTTTATCATGCCCACTAGACGCAAAATGCGCGCTTTGGTTGCCGGAAATTTGACTGCGCACCGACCCCTCCCCGTGGTTTTACGGTGTGGCTCCCTACCCAGCGTTAACAGGCTGCGTCCCATTGGGTGAACACTGCGATTTCGTGCTGAGGAGGGCGCCCGCTATGCTGATCAAGAGCCTTCGTGATTATTTGGTGCAT
>NZ_JBGTFM010000082.1:0-2916 GCF_041747255.1 Blastomonas sp.
TGGCCGAGGCGCAGGGCGCGCGCGGGCGCACGCCATTTCTCGCCTTGCTCACCGATGGCAAGGCCAATATCGACCGGGACGGCCAGCCTGGCCGCCCCAAGGCCAATGCCGATGCGCTGGTCGTGGCGCGGCGTTTTGCCACAGGGCGTTGGGGAGGCGTGGTGATCGACATTTCGCCAAGACCGCAACCCGAAGCCGCAGCGATTGCCGCCGCGATGCAGGCGCGGTATCTGGCACTGCCGCGCGCGGATGCACGCGTCGTGGAGCGCGCCGTATCGGCGTTGCAATTCGGGAATGCAGCATGAGCGCACCGCGCTGGGATATCGAGGGTCGCGACTGGCCCAACCGCGAGACCAGCCGGTTTGTCCGTTCTGGGCTGCTTGAATGGCATGTGCAGGTGATGGGGCCGGATGACGGCGCGCTTGGCGTGGACGCTCAGGTGCTGCTGCTGATCCACGGCACGGGTGCGGCGACGCACAGCTGGCGCGATGTCATGCCACTGCTCGCGCAGCACTTCACCGTGATTGCCCCGGACATGCCGGGTCACGGCTTTACCCGCGGCCGAATTGCGGGCGGGCAGAGCCTGCCGGGCATAGCGCGAGCGCTGGGCGATTTGCTGGTGAAGCTCGACCTTGGCCCCCCGGCGGTGATCGTCGGCCACTCGGCGGGCGCAGCGATCGGCTTGCGGCTGGTGCTCGATACCGCGCTTGATGCGCCTGTCATCGGCCTCAATCCGGCGTTGATGCCGTTTCCGGGGCTGGCGGCGCGGCTGTTCCCGGCGATGGCGCGCGCATTGTTCGTCAATCCGTTCGCCGCGATGATCTTTGCCAAGAGCGCCAGCGCCGATGGCGAGGTCGGGCGGTTTCTGGCGAAATCCACCGGCTCGCGGCTCGATGCGCGCGGGATTGATCTTTACGGGCGGCTGTTTCGCACTTCTGAACATTGTGCCGGAGCCATCGGGATGATGGCCAACTGGGACCTCGAGACCTTATCCACTGAGCTGCCGAGCGTCGCCGCACCGGTGCTGCTGGTGCATGGCGACAATGACAGCGCCATCCCCGGCGATGCCGTGGCGCGCGCGGCGCGGCAACTGCCGCATGGAGAATTGCGCAATCTGCCGGGGCTCGGGCATCTGGCGCATGAGGAAGACCCGCAGGCGCTGGCCGCGATCATCAGTGACTTTGCTGCACAGCACGCGGCCATCACCGCCTGATGCCTGACCAGAGCTTCAGAATGCGCTGGGTGGCCTTGCGCAACCGGGTGATATCCCGTCCGGCGTTCCAGTCATGGGCGTCGCGCTTTCCCTTGACTCGGCCCGTGTCGCGGATGCGGGCAAAGCGATTGTTCGATATCATCGCCGGGTTCACCTATTCGCAGACGTTGTTCGCCTGCGTTGAAGGCGGCATTGTCGCGCAGCTTGCCAAGGGCGCTGCCACCAGCGTGGAGCTGGGCCAGATCGCCCGGCTGGACGCAGCAGCGACGGCGCGGTTGCTGCGCGCGGCGGCGGCGCTGGGGATCATCGAACGTGTCGGTGACGATATCTGGATGCTGGGCGAACAGGGTGTGGCGTTGACCGGCAACCCCGGCGCGATCGCGATGATTCGCCACCACCACCTGCTTTATGCCGATCTTGCCGATCCCCTTGGCCTGCTACGCGGGGAGCGCAACGGTGCGGGAGCTCTTGCCGGATACTGGCCCTATGCGCTTGGCGATGGCAGCGAGGGCGGCGACAGGGAAGCGGTGTCGCCCTATTCGGCGCTGATGGCCGCGTCGCAGCCGATGGTCGCCGATCAGGTGACGCATGCCTTCCGGTTCGATCGGCACCGGCGGATGCTGGATGTCGGCGGCGGCTCGTGAGCGTTTATTGCGGCGGTGGCCAAGGTCGCGCCCGCGCTGCAGTTTGGCCTGTTCGATCTGCCAGCGGTCACTGCGCTGGGCGCGGCGCAGCTGGCAGAGCAGGGGATCGCGGTCAGCGCGCACCCCGGTGACTTTCGCGCTGATCCGGTGCCCGATGGTTATGACCTGATCACGTTGATTCGCATTCTGCACGACCATGACGACGCGCTGGCGCTGTCGCTGCTCAAAAAAGTACGCGCCGCCTTGCCTGCGGGGGGCACCCTGCTGATCGCCGAGCCGATGGCCGGGACCAGCGGCGCAGAGGCAATGGCCGATGCCTATTTCGGATTTTATTTGCTTGCCATGGGCTCCGGCCGGGCGCGCGCGCCGCAGGAGATCGGCGCGATGGTGAGCGCTGCTGGCTTTGCCGGATGGCGCGAAAAGCCCACTGGCCTGCCGATTGTGACCCGGGTGATCGTCGCAACCGCCTGATGGGCTGCCTGCCGAAAAGGGCTGCACTGTATGTCCAGCCTGACATCCATCTAAATGTGTAAGCTTTGGTTGACACTATAGGAAGTTAAGTTAAGATGACACCATGTTTCGGGGTCTCATCACAGTCCCCCAAGATACTTAAGGCAAGGGAGGGCGCAAAATGCAGGCAATGGCAGTCATTTTTGAACAGCCTAACCGCCTTGCATTGCGCTCGCTGGAGCTGAACGCACCCGAGTCGGGCGATGTCATCGTCGAAATCGTGTGGAGCGGCATCAGCACCGGCACCGAAAAGCTGCTGTTCACCGGCAAGATGCCTGCTTTCCCTGGCCTCGGCTATCCATTGGTCCCCGGTTACGAATCGGTCGGCCGGATTGTTGACGCTGGGGCTGAAGCCACGGCGCGAATCGGTGAATGGGTGTTCGTTCCTGGCGCCAACTGCTTTGCCGATGCGCGCGGGCTGTTCGGCGGCTCGGCGCGGCGGCTGGTGGTGCCATCGGCCCGTGCGTTGCCGATTGACGAATCATGGGGGGCTGACGGTGTGTTGTTCGCGCTTGCCGCCACCGCGCTGCATGCCATGGCGGGCGGCGA
>NZ_JBGTFM010000083.1:0-1986 GCF_041747255.1 Blastomonas sp.
ACAGACGGTATGACCGGGTTGTAAGGGGCTGGCACCGATAGGTGGTCCGCCTCCACGATGTGCACATTGAAACGAGGGTTGCGATGGATCGCAGAGCCTCATGCACAAGGGAGACGAACCATGTCGGATTATAGCGCTTTCGTGGGCCTTGATGTCCATAAAGATACGATCGCGGTGGCTGTTGCGGATGCAGGTCGCATGGGTGAGGTCAGGTTCTGGGGCGAAATCGCCAACACGCCAGACGCCGTCGCCAGCATGCTGCGCAAGCTTGGCGGGCGGCATCCACTGATGCATTTTGTCTATGAAGCGGGCCCTTGCGGCTACGGTCTCTATCGTCAAATCATGGCGACGCAGCATCACTGTGAGGTGGTGTCTCCAGCCCAGACGCCGCGCAAGCCGGGGGATCGGATCAAAACTGATCGGCGTGACGCGATCATCCTGGCCCGCCTGTCACGGGCCGGAGAGCTGACGTCGGTCTGGGTGCCTGACACGATCCACGAGGCGATGCGTGATCTGATACGGCTGCGTCAGGCCATGGTGAAGGATCTGCGTGCCGCACGGCAGAGGACGAAGAGTTTCCTGCTACGGCACGGTCGGGTATTCAAGGGCACCGCCTGGAAGCGCAGCCACAGGATCTGGCTCGGCAACCAAAGTTTCGCACATCCGGCGCAGCAGATTGCGTTCCAGAGCTATCTGAACGCTGTCGACCAGGCGCAGGCGCGTCGAGACGCGGTCGATGTGCAGATCCGCCTTTTTGCGGCGGATTGGTCGATGGCTCCGGTGGTGGAAGCCTTGCAGGCGTTGCGCGGCGTCGCTTTCATCACGGCGGTGACAGTCGTGTGCGAGGTTGGCGACATCCGCCGCTTTGCCAAACCGCGTCAGCTGATGGCGTTTCTCGGCCTTGTGCCGGGGGAACGGTCCAGCGGAGAGACGCGGCGTCAAGGCGGGATTACAAAGGCGGGCAACGTGCTGGCCCGGGTGGTTCTGATCGAAGCGGCCTGGTCATACCGCACACCAGCCAAGATAGGCGCGCAGATGATGCTGCGGCAGGAAGGGATCCCTCAGGCTGCGAAAGATATCGGATGGAAAGCGCAGGTCCGCCTGTGTGGCCGTTACCGCCGCTTGATGGCGCGGGGCAAGAAGTCTGCACTGGCTGTTACGGCAGTGGCGCGGGAACTTGTCGGCTTCATCTGGGCCATCGCCCATATCACCGAGCCAACTGGTGCCGAAGGTGCGGCGTGACTGATATGTGTTTCTCCCGCCACACCGCTGCCCGCCATAAATGGCGTGACGGTCAGCGACGTGGCTGCCGCACAGCCTTGTAGACGAATGACGACAACACCGGAACAGGACCGGACCTGAAAGGAAGAGAAACCTGAACGCAGACGATGCGATGGCCAGGGTGCCGGAGCCGGTCAGAGAAATCCCCCATGGTGGTTAGAGAGCGGCGCTTGCTTGCCGTATTCACGTCCGACAGAAACAGGGATCTCGCGACGTATGCCGGTATGCGCCTTTGACGCGCGGATAAGAGCTTGATCAGCCGTCGCTGTTAGCTCCGGCATCCTGCCCATCGCATTCTGACGACGCGAAACGCCTGACGGAAAACTGGCGGCAGATAAGTCGTGCGCATCGGAATTGACTACGGTCATAAGAACCACCTTGGCCGGTTTTGAAGCCGCCGGGGTTGGTGTGTCGTTCGGTGTATTGGCTCAGGTTTCTCCTTCGTTCTGGTTGTCGTTGTTGGTTGTCGCTGACGCTGCGGCGTGAGCATTCTTTTTGGAAGCTGCGGCACGCTGGCGGAAGCTTTCGGCGTTCATCTCGAGGATGCTCGCGTGGTGGACCAGCCGGTCGATGGCCGCGACGGTCATGGCCTTGTCCGGGAAGATCTGATCCCATCCGCTGAACGGCTGATTGGCCGCGATGGCAATGCTGCGGTATTCGTAGCGCCGGGCGATCAGTTCAAAGAGGACGCCGGTTTCGGCCTGA
>NZ_JBGTFM010000084.1:0-2047 GCF_041747255.1 Blastomonas sp.
GCGGCGACCGTGGTGACCGGCGTCCGCGCCGTGATGGTGACGGTGGCCGTGGACGCGGTGGTGAGCGCTCAGGCGGCGGTGATCGTGGCGGTGATCGCTCCGGCGGTGGCCGTGGTCGCGGTCGTCCGGAAGGCGGCGAAGCCCCCGATGTGGGCCTGCCCGACTTCATCACCGGCGATAATTGAGCTAAAAATCCTCCCCGACACGGGGAGGGGGACCGCATTAGCGGTGGAGGGGAAGCGAGATTATGCCTCGATCTGATCGATGCGTCTGGCCGCTTCCCCTCCGTCAGCCTTGCAGGCGGCCACCTCCCCTAAAGGATGGGGAATCGCGGTTCATGCCGGATACAGCCGATAAAATCTAGCGAACGGGCGGTATGGGAAACCTTGCCGCCCTGTTTCATTTGCGCTTGGCGCTTGGGCGGTTAGCCGATAAGGATTGCGGCCATGAACAAGGCGATTAAACTCATCCTCGCAAGCGCGGGCGCGCTGGTGCTGCTGTCCGGCTGTGCTGGCAACAAAAACAAGGTCAACACCAACTATATCGCGCGCGATGTCAGCACGCTGTATATGGCGGCGAAGGACCGGCTGGATCGCGGCCAGAACAAGATCGCCGCAGAGCTGTTCGACGAAGTCGAACGCCAGCACCCTTATTCGCCCTGGGCGCGCCGCGCGCAGCTGATGAGCGCGTTCAGCTATTATCTGGCGAAGGATCACAACAAGTCGATCCAGTCCGCCCAGCGGTTCCTCTCGATCCACCCCGGCAACAAGGACGCGCCGTACGCCTATTACCTGATTTCGCTCAATTATTATGAGCAGATCAGCGATGTGACCCGCGACCAGAAGATCACCGAACAGGCGCTGGCGTCGCTGGGCGAGGTCATGCGGCGTTACCCCAGCACCCGCTATGCATCCGATGCGCGGTTGAAGATCGATCTGGTCAACGATCACCTTGCGGGCAAGGAAATGGAAATCGGCCGCTATTACCAGCGCAGCTCGAACTGGTTGGCGGGCACATTGCGGTTCCGCGAGGTTGTTGAGAAATACCAGACCACCAGCCATACCGCTGAAGCCCTGTATCGTCTGACCGAATGCTATCTGGCGCTTGGCATCCCGATGGAGGCAAAGCGCTCGGCAGCGGTGCTGGGCAATAACTATCCGGGCTCTGAATGGTATGAAAAGGCGTTCAAGCTGATGGAAAAGCACGGCGGTTCGGTCGTCTGACCCGGCCTGTGTGTGCGCCTTGCGCGGGCACAAAAAACCAGTTCCCCCTTTGTCCCTTCCTGCTCTAAAGCAGGGTCATGCTGCTCTCGCTCGCCATTCGTGATCTTGTGCTGATCGAGGCGCTCGACCTTGAGTTCGATGCGGGGCTGGGCGTGCTGACCGGAGAGACCGGGGCAGGCAAATCGATCCTGCTTGATGCACTTGGACTGGCGCTCGGCGCTCGCGCGGACAGCGGGCTGGTGCGGCAGGGGGCAGAACGCGCGCTGGTGATCGCCGGGTTCGATGTCGGCGGCAATACCGCCGTCGCCGCGATCCTTGCTGATGGCGAGATTGCCCACGAGCCGGGCGAGCCGATGCTCATCCGGCGGCAGGTGCGCGCCGATGGCGGCAGCCGGGCGTTCGTCAATGATCAGCCGGTGTCGGCCAGTCTGCTGCGCGATCTTGGTGCATTGCTCGTGGAAATCCACGGCCAGCATGATGACCGGGGCCTGATCAACCCCAAGGGCCACCGCGATCTGCTCGATGCCTTTGGGGATTGCGATGTCGCGGGGGTTCAGGCGGCATGGCGGACATGGCAGGCCGCCGAGCGCGCTTTTACCGAAGCCGAGGCTGCCATCGATACTGCGTTGCGCGACCGCGATCTGCTCGAACACAATCTCGCCGAGCTCACCGCCTTCGCGCCGCAGCCGGGCGAAGAAGAGGAGTTGGCGGGTGAGCGCGCCGCGATGCAAAAGGGCGAGCGGCTGGCGGGCGACATGGCCAAGCTGTTCGAAAGTTTTGAAGGGTCAGACGGCGTCTCGGCGCAGCTGCGCGGCGCGGCGCGA
>NZ_JBGTFM010000085.1:0-2928 GCF_041747255.1 Blastomonas sp.
GGATCGCCGGGCCGGGCGAGGGGGTGTATGTCCGCCCCGCCGTGGTCGAGATGACGCAGCAAACCGGGCCGGCGCTGCGCGAGACCTTTGCGCCGATCCTCTACGTCATGCCATATGACACGCTGACCGAGGCCATCGCGCTCAACAACGCGGCGGCACAGGGCCTGTCATCTTCGATCTTCACCAACGACATGCGCGAGGCCGAGGCGTTCGTCGCGGGCGCAGGCAGCGACTGCGGCATCGCCAATGTCAACATCGGTACGTCGGGCGCAGAAATCGGCGGCGCGTTCGGCGGCGAGAAGGAAACCGGCGGCGGGCGCGAGTCGGGGTCAGACAGCTGGAAAGCCTATATGCGCCGCCAGACCAGCACGGTGAACTATTCGGGCGCGCTGCCGCTGGCGCAGGGTGTGACGTTTGAGCTTTAAATCACTCCTCCCCGATCTTGCCTCGGGGAGGATTAAAAGCGCACTGGTGCCAAACACAACCCTTCGGAACGCATATGCATGTGCGTCACATTGCTGCCATAGCTTTAGGCTGTATATAAGGTTCACCTGCGGCGGGGCAGCGCGGTCTGGCGTGAGCGTGCACTTTGCGGACGGGCAGATCGAGACGGGGGCTTGATGCTTATGTTCGATGGTTTTGACGCCCTGCTGCTGGCGCGTATCCAGTTTGCCTTTACGGTGAGCTTCCACTTCATCTTCCCCGCCTTTTCGATCGGTCTTGCCAGCTACCTGGCGGTGCTCGAGGGGCTGTGGCTGAAGACCAACGACAACACCTATCTCGATCTGTTCAAATACTGGCGCAAGATTTTCGCCATCGCCTTTGCGATGGGCGTCGTTTCGGGGATCGTGATGTCCTACCAGTTCGGCACCAACTGGTCGGTGTTTTCGGATAAAACCGGCCCGATCCTCGGGCCACTGATGGCCTATGAGGTGCTCACCGCGTTTTTCCTTGAGGCCGGCTTTCTGGGCGTCATGCTGTTCGGCATGGACAAGGTCGGGCGCAAGCTGCACTTCACCGCAACGCTGATGGTGGCGGTTGGCACGTTCATTTCCGCCTTCTGGATATTGAGCGTGAACAGCTGGATGCAGACCCCCACGGGTTATGAAATCGCCGCCAACGGTCAGTTCATACCCGGCGACAGCTGGCTCGACATCATCTTCAACCCCAGCTTTCCTTATCGGTTGGCCCATACCGTGATGGCCGCATACTTGACCACCGCGTTCGTTGTCGGCGCGGTGGGGGCCTATCACCTGCTCAAGAACAAGACCGATCTGCGCGCACGCCGCATGTTCTCGATGGCGATGTGGATGGCCGCGATCGTCGCGCCGTTGCAGATTTTCGCGGGCGATATGCACGGGCTCAACACGCTCGAGCATCAGCCCGCCAAGGTGATGGCGATGGAGGGGCATTATGACAGCCACCCCAATGGCGCGCCGCTGATCCTATTCGGCATCCCCAACAGCGCCGAAAAGCGCGTCGACTATGCCATCGAAATCCCCAAGGCATCCTCGCTGATACTCAAGCATGATCTGAACGCGCCGCTCGACGGGCTGGACACCATCCCTGAAGATGAACAGCCGCCGGTCGGCATGGTGTTCTGGTCGTTCCGCATCATGGTCGGCATCGGCTTTGCGATGCTCGGGCTGGGCGCGTGGAGCCTGCTTGCGCGGGTGCGGGGCAAGTTGTTCGACTGGTCTTGGCTGCACCGCGCGGCGATCGTGATGGGGCCATCGGGCTTTGTCGCGGTGATCGCCGGATGGGTGACCACCGAGGTTGGCCGTCAGCCCTATACCGTCTACGGCCTGCTGACGACGGCAGACAGCGTATCACCGCTCGCCGCGCCTGCGGTCGGGGCCTCGCTGGTCGCGTTCGTCATCACCTATTTCATCATGTTCGGCGCGGGCACGCTGTACATCCTCAAGCTGATGGGCAAGCCGGTGACCGGCCAGGAGGAGGCTGCAGCATCTGGTCCGTTGCGCAGCGCGGGCATCACCCCTGCGTCGGCGGACAGCTCGCGGCGCGGGCAGAGCGGCACGATGATGGAGGAAGGCGCATGAGCCTCGATCTCACCATCGTCTGGGCGTTCATCATCGCATTTGCGGTTTTTGCCTATGTGGTGATGGACGGGTTTGATCTTGGCATCGGCATCATCTTCCCCGCGCTGGGCAAGGGCGCAGAGCGCGACAAGGCGATGAACTCCGTCGCGCCGGTCTGGGATGGCAACGAGACTTGGTTGGTGCTCGGCGGCGGCGGCCTGTTCGCCGCGTTTCCGCTGGCCTATGCGATCATCCTGCCCGCGATCTATCCGCCGATCATCGCGATGCTGCTGGGGCTGGTGCTGCGCGGCGTGGCGTTCGAGGGGCGTTGGCGTGATCCGGCACACCAGCCGTTCTGGGATTTTTCCTTCACCGCAGGCTCGTTTGTCGCCGCCTTTGCGCAAGGCGTGACGCTGGGCGCATTGCTGCAGGGGGTTGAGGTCGAGGGCCGCGCCTATGCCGGCGGCTGGCTCGACAGGCTGAGCGTCTATTCGCTGCTCACCGGCGTTGGCACGGTGATCGGCTATGGTTTGCTGGGATCGACCTGGCTGATCATGAAGACCGAAGGTCCGGTGCAGGACCATGCCTTCCGGATGAGCTGGAAGCTGTTCCCGGCAACCTTGATCGCACTGGGCGCGGTGAGCCTTTACACGCCCTTCCTTGAGGCCGAGTATTTCGACCGCTGGTTCACTTTCCCCAATGTGCTGTTTTCGGCGCAGGTGCCGGTGCTGGTCGCGCTGATCACCTTCCTGCTGTATCGCGCGCTCAAGCTGCGGCGAGATTACGCGCCGTTCCTGCTAACGCTTGCGCTGTTTCTGCTCGGCATGATCGGGCTTGGCATCTCCATGTTCCCCTATGTCGTGCCCGATGAGGTGACGATCTGGGATGC
>NZ_JBGTFM010000086.1:0-3076 GCF_041747255.1 Blastomonas sp.
CAGTCTCGGCCTCGGCGCGCAGCCTCGCCGCCTCGTAGGTGCGCGCCAGCGTCAGCGGATCAAGCGCATCGGCAGCGCCGGCGGCGACAACCAGACTGCGCGGCTTGGGGCCCGGAAACGGCTCGTTGCCGACATGCGCCTGAACAAACGCTGCGCGGCGTCCGGCGGCGCCCTGCCAACGGTAAAAGCGATGCGCACCGATGGTGCCGATGAAGTCGAGGCTGGGTGCCCAATAGGGTGACACTTCGGTGGTGTGATAGTGGGTGGCTGTGCCCACGGGCGCATAAACATAGCCGGTCAAGGCACGCTCTGCCACCCGCCGGGCGCGTTGCCAGAACACCGTGCTTGGGGCGCGCGCCATTGCGCCATCGCAGCTGAAGGTGAACTGGCAGCCGGTGCTGCGCTCCGAGCCCTGATAGACGACGCCGCACACCGTGTTGGGGTAGCTTGGGTGCATCAGCCGGTTGAGCACCACCTGCGCCACCGCCTGCTGGCCGGCGTCGGGCTCCATCGCCGCCTCGTAGTAGATCGCCGCGGTCAGGCACTGCAGCGCCCGCGACCGGTCAACAATCGAGCCGCGCGCGATGAGGCTGCGCGATGGCTCGCCCAGTCCAAGGTTACCCCCATCGCTGGTCAGCACCGCTGGGATAGGCACAGCAAAGGCACCGTCGTCATCGAGGTAGTAGAATGCGGAGCCCGGGAAGTTCTCGCCCGCCTGTTCGAACGGCAGACCTGCGGCTGGCTGATAGCGCGCTGCGATGGCCATGTCGTCACCGCGCTGTGCGCGCACCAACTGCGACGCCCCCAGCGAAAGCACCAACGACAGCAGCAGCCATGCAAGCCATTCGCGCCGCGTCATGCTCGCTCTGGGGGCTGATCTACGGGCGGTGGCAGAGGGCATCGGGTCGAATGGTCCTTAACGGTGGGGGCGTTTGAGGTCGCTTTAGCGCATCCAAGGTTACCAAGACAGCCGCACTGATGGCGCTGTCCCGGCTTGGGACGCGAGTTCAGGCAGGTGTTAACGCGCGGGCAGGCGATGTCGCCAACCGGTTTGGGCACGCAGCAAGTCGATGCTCAGGCTGAACGCCTGCGGGATCATGCCCAGCTTGACCATGCGCCCGGCGGTGCGCCAGAAGTCAGCCTTGGGGCCCCCCTCGCGCAGGTGTAGCTTCATCATGGCTAGCCCGCCCGCCTCAAGCGCGTGGCGCGAGTATTTGACACTGTCGATCACCTCCATCCGCAGCCGTGCGCCCAGTCCGCTGGTGCCCACTACGGCGTCCATTTGGTCGAGCGGGGGCAGGCTGGCCATGCCGACGAACGGATCAGGACGTCCTGCCTGCCGCTCGCGTGCTGCGTGACGCGCGCACGCCGCGCCGATGGCCTGCACCACAATGTGCTGCTCGCTTACCTGGCCCGGGGAGCGCCGATACAGCAACAGCCGGTCGGGCAGATTTGCCATCGTGTGCTGCTCGGCAACGCGCAGCCAAAGGTCGAAGTCCTCGCAGTGCCTGAAGGCGGCACGATAGCCGCCCAGCGCGCGGATGATGTCGCGCCGCATCACCACCGATGGATGGCAGATCGCGCTCCTTTGGAGCAGCCTTGCACAGATCGATGCGTGGTCGAGCGGGTGGAAGTCTTCGCACGGGAACAGCGCGCCATCGGCATCTAGCTCATCGGTGTTGGAGCCCAGCACCGCGACATCGGGGTGCGCCACCATATGCGCGAGCTGGCGCGCAAAGCGCTCTGGCCGCGATACGTCATCGCAGTCCATCCGCGCGACCAGCGGCGCACGTGCCTCGTCGAGCAGCAGGTTGAGGCTGGCAATCAGCCCCCGGTTGGCCTGATGGATCACCCGGATGCGGCTGTCCTGCGCGGCATAGCGGTCGAGGATCAATGCCGATGCATCGCTAGAGCCGTCGTTGACGATCAGGAACTCGAAGCGCGGTTCGGTCTGGCCGAGGATGCTCTGGATCGCCTCTGCGACATAGCGTTCGCCGTTGTAGACGCTCATCAGAACGGAGATCAGCGGTGGCTCGGTGGTGGTCATCGTGGTTCCAGTGGCGCGCGGGGAAGGTGCGCTGGTATTCCCCTCCTGTAGCTTGGCACACAAGGTGGGTAAAACCCGTTAACCTACTTTAAGGACAGCTGATTTACCCGGTGGCGGGTCAACCAATAGGCCCCCAGCCCGAACAGCACCCCGCCCAGCGCCTGCCCAATCAGCACGCCCGGCGCCCCGCCGATGCTGCTGCCCAGTATCGCCAGCGGCAGCACGCCGATGGTGTTGCGACCCCAGCTGATCCAGCTTGACCAGCCCGCGCGGTCGAGGTTGTTGAAGGCCGCGTTCGAGATGAACAGCAGCCCGTTGAAGAAGAACAGCGGCACCACCAACCAGGCGAAGGCGTGGATCAGGTCCATGCCGCCCGCTGGCAGGTCGAAGATCGCGCCGATGCCATCGCTCGCCAGTATCAGCACCGGCCAGATCAGCAGCGTGTAGCCGATGGCGAACAGCACCGCCCGGTCGATCGCGCCGCGCACCCGCGCGATCTGCCCCGCGCCGTAGTTCTGGCCAACGATGGGGCCGATCGATCCCGAGAGCGAGAACAGCAGGCAGAACGCCACCGGGATGATCCGCCCGATCACCGCATAGCTCGCCACCGCCGCCTCGCCATAGTCGGCGATCAGCCGGAAGGCGATGATGCCGCCAATCGGAGTGGCGAGGTTGGTGAGCACCGCCGGCCCCATGATCGCCCGGATGTCCGGCAGGTTGGCGACGAAGCTGGCGCGCGTCGGCATGGCAAAGCCGCCATAGACGCGCAGCACCGGCACCAGCCCGGTCACCGCCATCATGCCGATGGCGATCACGGTGGCCCATGCCGCGCCGACGAAGCCCCATCCCAGTCCGAACATCAGCAGCGGGTCGAACACCGCATTGCCCAGCGCCATCGCCAGCGTGGTGTTCATCGAGCGGCGCGCGTCGCCATAGGCGCGCAGCAGGCCTGAGCACACCATGCCGACCACCGTCACCGGGCCGAAGGGGGCGACGATGCGGATGTAGGTCACCGCCGCCTCGTGCGCG
>NZ_JBGTFM010000087.1:0-1600 GCF_041747255.1 Blastomonas sp.
CCGCGCGGATAGCGGAAGGCAATCGGGCCGCTGTCGTGGCAGGCGGCGGTATAGGTCATGTGGACCAGCTCTGCCTCATCCGCCGCCGCCATCACCACCATGTTGGGCAACGTGGCGAGATAGGTGACATCGAATGACCCCGCATGGGTGGAGCCATCGGCCCCGACCAGCCCGGCGCGGTCGATGGCAAAACGCACCGGCAGGTTCTGGATCGCAACATCGTGCACCACCTGATCGTAGGCACGCTGCAGGAAGGTCGAGTAGATCGCGCAGAATGGGCGCATCCCCTGCGCGGCGAGACCAGCGGCGAAGGTCACGGCGTGCTGCTCGGCAATGCCGACATCGAAACTGCGTTCAGGATGCGCGTTCGAGAACTTGTCGACCCCGGTGCCCGATGGCATCGCGGCGGTGATTGCGCAGATCCGCGGGTCAGTCTCGGCGAGCTTGGCCAGAGTTTCGCCGAACACATTCTGGTAGGCGGGCGGCCCGGCGGCGGCCTTGTCCTGCTTGCCGGTGATCACATCGAACTTGGCGACGCCGTGATATTTGTCGGCTGCGGCTTCTGCAGGCGCATAGCCCTTGCCCTTCTGAGTGACGACATGAACAAGGCACGGCCCTTCGGCGGCATCGCGAATGTTTTCGAGCACCGGCACGAGTTGCTCGAGGTTGTGTCCGTCAATCGGGCCGACGTAATAAAAGCCAAGCTCTTCAAACAACGTACCGCCCATCGCCATGCCGCGCGCATATTCATCGGTCTTGCGCGCTGCGGTGTGCAGGCTCTTGGGCAGCTTGCGCGCCAGCCGCTTCAACGCCTCGCGCACGCCCAGAAATTCGCGGCTGGAAACGATCCGTGCGAGATAGCCAGAGAGGCCGCCCACTGGCGGCGCAATCGACATGTCATTGTCGTTGAGGATAACGACCAGCCGGTTGCCCGCCTTTTCGGCGTTGTTCATCGCCTCATAGGCCATGCCCGCGCTCATCGCGCCATCGCCAATAACCGCAATCGCCTTGCCCGGCGCGCCGGTCAGCTGGTGGGCGGTAGCAACGCCCAGGGCCGCCGAGATCGAGGTGGAGCTGTGCGCCGCGCCGAACGGATCATATTCGCTCTCGCTGCGCTTGGTGAAGCCGGAGAGGCCGCCGCCTGCGCGCAGGGTGCGGATGCGATCGCGCCGCCCGGTCAGGATTTTGTGCGGATAGCACTGGTGGCCGACGTCCCAGATCAGCCGGTCGCGCGGGGTATCGAACACGTAATGGATCGCAGTGGTCAGTTCGACCACGCCCAGCCCTGCCCCCAAATGCCCGCCGGTCACCGACACTGCCGAAATCACCTCTTGCCGCAATTCGTCGGCCAGCTGGCGCAGCTGCGCTGGCTTCAGCTTGCGCAGGTCTGCGGGCGTATCGACGCGATCGAGCAACGGGGTTTGAGGCAGATTGGTCATTCGGGGTTCCCTTCAACCTGACGTCCTAACCCCATTTTTGGGTCTTGTCGAATGAACGACTTCGGAGTCTGCGGCTGAGTGTAAATTTTTTTGGACAGTTGCGCAAATAGCAATGCGATGAGCCGATATCAGTCGCATTCCGCGCAACGGCCGCGCACCTC
>NZ_JBGTFM010000088.1:0-3830 GCF_041747255.1 Blastomonas sp.
ATCTGCACGATGCTGGCTAACCCAGGGTGGTATCGAGAAACATCATGGCAGTAAGGCCGACCATCAGGCCTGCGGTTGCCTTTTGCCCATCCATGCGCCGGTGCGTGTCGGGAATGATCTCGGATGCGACCACCCAGATCATTGCACCCGCTGCAAAGCCGAGGCCCCACGGCAGCAGCGTTGCCGATAGCGAGACAATCGTCACGCCGATCAGGCCGCCAATCGGCTCAACCAGCCCGGATGCCAGCGCAGCGCCGATGCCTGCGCCGCGCGAATAGCCCAGGCTTGCCAAAGCGCCAGCCACTGCCAACCCTTCCGGAATATTCTGCAGGCCGATGCCGACCGCAGTGGCGGTGCCAGCATCAATATCGCCGCCGCCAAAGCTGACGCCGACCGCTAAGCCTTCAGGGAAATTGTGCAGCGTGATGGCTGCCACGAACAGCCAGACGCGCCGCACCCGCGCATCAGCAATGCCGACCGGCCCAAGGCCAAGCCGATCCAGCGGCGGAACCAGCGTATTGAGCTGCGCCAGACAAATGCCGCCGATCAGAATTGCAATTCCGACAGTGGCCGATGCCACGGCTCTGCTCGACCCTTGCGCTTCGGCATGCTCGATCCCGGGGATGATCAGCGAGAAGAACGAGGCTGCCAGCATCACCCCTGCGGCAAAGCCCAGCATGAGATTTTGTTGGGCTTCAGTCGGTTTGCCGATCGCAAGAATCGGCAGCGCGCCAAGCAGCGTCGCCAGCCCTGCAAGAAGGCTGGCGACGAAGCCTGTCAGGATTATCGAATCACCGATAATGAGCGTGATCCTTTTGCAAGGCAGCGGTTGAGCAGCGCGCTAGCCTTTCATGAGGCGGCGCGAAGTTATTTCGTCTTGCCGGTTTTGGGTGCCTTGCTCGCGGCTGCTGCAGCGCCATTTGCTTTTGCCATCTGCTTGGCCTCCGGCATGTCGCAAGCGCCGCCCATATCGCCATCGGAGAGCTTGCCGGCACCGGGTCCGCCCCCAAGATCAGCGCCGGTCATCGGATCGACATCGGGGCGTGACTGCAACCGGGCCTTCATCGCGTCAGATGCCGTCAGCTGCTGCTTTGACAGCTCCACAGTCGCCAGACCGTCGCCGTCGTCAAGCGGCAGGGCGCTCTTGATGTCAATCCGCTCCCACTGGTCGCCGTCATTCCACGGGCCTGTCATATCGCCGTCACCCTGCGAGGCGTTGACATACATGTTCGCATAGCGATCAAGCCCGGGAAGCTTGCCCGAAGGAAAATTGTCGGTGATCGTGTAAAGCGCCTTTTCGAAGCTTTTCTGATGCGCGACTTCGCGGGTCATCAAAAAGCCAAGCGCGTCCTTGATTCCGGCATCGTCGGTGATGTTGATCAAGCGTTCATAGTCGATCTTGGCCCGGCTTTCGGCGGCGATGTTTGACCGCAGATCACAGGCCGGATCGCCACGGCTGTCGATATAGGCCGCCGTCCATGGCACGCCTGAACTGTTGGTCAACGCAGGACCGCCGCCGTAAAGCAGCGCCTGGGTATGGCTGTTGCCGCCGCCGTTGATCGACATATACATATCGGCCTCGTCGAGCGCGGCTTCCGACAGCTCGGCCTTCACACCCTTGTTGAGCATCGCGACAATCGAGCCGATCACTTCGAGGTGGCTGAGTTCTTCGGTCGCGATGTCGAGCAGCAAGTCTTTGCGGCCCGGATCATCCTCAGCCAATCCTTGCGTAAAATACCGCATGGCCGCGGCGAGTTCGCCGTCGGGCCCGCCGAACTGCTCAAGCAGCAGCGAAGCGAGTGCCGGGTTTGGCTCGGCAACACGGACGGTGTACTGCAGACGTTTGTTGTGCATGAACATGGGCTGTTCTCCTCTGGCACAACAGCGTTTCCGTCGATTGCGCGTTCCCACTCTTGCCGCAGGTTAAGAGAACCAGCCAAATTCGAAAATTGTTGACGAACATCAATTATTTACAGCGGCACCAATCTGCGTTAATTTGAATTGGCACCGTGGCTGATAGTGCTGCACGCGAAGGGGGCACTGGAGTGCCTATGTCTGCTCAAGCGAACACGCTCAAGGCCATGTCTGGTTTCGTCAGAGAAACCGGTTCGCCTGTCAAAATCAGGCGCCATGCGTATATTGTCCGCAGCGGTGAACGCACCAAAGCCTTGTTGCTGATCCAGGAAGGCTGGGCCGCGCGCTATCGGTTGCTGGCTGACGGTCGTCGGCATATCTCACAATTCTATATGCCCGGAGACCTTTGTGACCTGAGCTGGCTGGTGTCTGACGAAGCCAAGCAATCGGTGACGGCACTGACCCCGATCAAGGCGGTCGCGATCGAGCGTAATGTGGTCGAGGAGCGGCTTGGTACCGATGCGGCATTTTCTCGCTGTGTTGCGGTGGACTCGCTGCTTCGGCTTGAATCGCAGGCGGAATGGATGGTGACCCTGGGGTGCCGGTCTGCCCTCGAACGGGTGGCTCAATTGATCTGCGAGCTGTATCTGCGCATTGAACGCTCTGGTCGCGCGGCAAACAGCGAATGCGACTTCCCGCTTTCGCAACAGGATCTCGCCGATTTTACCGGCATGTCCGCAGTCCATGTCTGCAGGACACTTCGGCTGATGAAGGACGTGCAGCTGCTCCAGCTCCATCGGCGGCGATTGAAGATTCCTGACTTTTCAAGTTTGGCATCGTCATGCGCGTTCAATGGCGCTTATTTGGGTGAGGCTTTCTACCCGCCGGCGCGCGCCATCACCGCGTTGACATAAACGAGAGGTCGCGCGCTGGTCCGACCTGTTTTCCGATCGTCCAACCGCCCGACAAGCCCATTCAGCACGCAGATGCAGTATCGGCCCCCGATTGGCACCGATCACCATATTGGCGGCTTTTTGTTAGCCTGCGTCAAGTCCACAGCCAAACAATCGCAGGAAGCGGAACGAGAGAGGCAGGCCAGCGTCCGCACCCTAGCTACCACCACTGGAGAATAACTATGATACGTCTATCACTGTTCAGCCTGCCCGCACTGGCCCTGCTTGCTGCCTGCAGTCCGCAGGACAATACAACCAATGAAAACGCAACCGATACAATGTCGGCTGACGACGGCGCCATGACGACACCCGATGGCACCGGCGCCATGGGCTCGGGCGACATCGATACGACCGGCGGAATGAACCAGTCGGGTACCACGGGTACGGGCACCGGTACCGGAACCACCGGCACTGGATCAATGGGCACCGGGACAAATGGTACTGGATCGGCCGGCACCGGAACGACCGGCACCAGAAGCACCACCGATGGTGCAAACAACAGCATGTCTGGCCCGGGTACCAGTTCCAATGGTACCACCGACCGCATGGGCACCGGCACCAACACCGGCAACACATCCAGCGGCTCAACAGATCGCATGCGCAAGACACCCGAGGCCGCGTAAGCACGTCGGCTGGCCTAATAACCGGACCGAGGGGTTGTTAATCTGATCTTGTACGGTTTTGGCGGATCACAGCCTGAACCAGGCAAGTCCCGGACCGACCGAATTACCCACGGTCCGGGACAGGCTTGTGCAGAGGATGTTCAGACGATTGGCAATCTGATGCTGGGATGCCACTTTAGTGGGGCGCGGCTGAAGCATGTCACGATGCCACCTGCCCCGGCACCGGCTTTATCCGCGAAACCTTGCCGGCGGTGACTTAGGACTGACTGGTGCGGTCAAGAAGACTCGAACTTCCACGGGCTTTCGCCCACAACGACCTCAACGTTGCGCGTCTACCAATTCCGCCATGACCGCACTGATCAACAAGGGGGATGCCTGCGCATGCCCCGGCTTGGCAGGC
>NZ_JBGTFM010000089.1:0-1520 GCF_041747255.1 Blastomonas sp.
CTGGACATTCGCCCGGCCTATATCCGCGCGAAGGCGATCGACGACGCGCTGATCGCCGCCCAAAGCTCCGGGGACGCCAAGGCGGCTGAAGCGCAAGGACCAGCGGCATGATCGAAGCGACCGGCGGATGCCATTGCGGCGCGGTGCGTTATGCGGTTGCCGCTCCTGCGGATGATGCAGAGGCTCCGCGCACCGCACTGTGCCATTGCAGCGATTGTCAGCACTGCGCCGGGGCTCCGGTGGTGGGCTGGACGGCAGTGTCCAGCGGCAGCTTCCGCCTCGTCAGCGGCACGCCTGCAGTCTATCGTTCGTCCGAACATGCCCAGCGCAGCTTTTGCCCGCAGTGCGGAACCGGGCTGTTCTATGTAAACGAGGTGGTGTTGCCGGGCATCGTCGACATCCAGACCGCGACCTTCGATGACGCCAATGCGTTCCCGGCGATGGCGCATATCCAGACCGCCGAGCAGCTGGCGTGGATGGGGACCGCGCACGAGCTGCCCGCTTTCGAGCGTTACCCGGAGGGTTAAGCCGTTCGACTGGAATTGCATGGCTTGTCGCGGATCGTCGCAGGGCTTATGTTGATCTCATGACCATCGCTTCAACCGCACAACCGGCCACCGCCGATATTATCCTCACCGTCAGCGCCGCCAGCCGTGTCGCCGCGATTGCCGCCAAGCAGGGCAAGCCCGCGATCCTGCGGCTGTCGGTCGAAGGCGGCGGTTGCTCGGGCTTTCAATATCGCTTCGGCCTCGCCGTTGCCCCCGAGGATGGAGATACCGTGGCGCGCCAGGATGGCGTATCGCTGGTGGTCGATGAGATTAGCCTCGATCTGGTGCGCGGCAGCGCGGTCGATTTCGTTGAATCCCTTGGCGGTGCCGCCTTTCAGGTCACCAACCCCAACGCGGCATCGGGCTGCGGCTGCGGCTCCAGCTTCTCAGTCTGAACCGTGTTGGCGTGGCGGGCGCGGGGGTGGCGGGCGACGCTAACGGCATGACAGCGATCAACCAGCGCCCCGTGTCAGGCCGGCGCTAGCGCGCGATCATTCATAAAGCCGTCGATACCGAGGAGCTTGCCTGAACAGGGTCATTCCAATCAATCGGGCACCACGATCCGCCGGATCGCCTCGCCGCTTGCGCGGTCACAACGGGTTGCCATCCTTGTCGCGGAGCACTTCGCGGCGGCCGACGTGGCTCGGGGCGCTGATATAGCCGTCCTCTTCCATGCGGTCGATCAGCCGGGCGGCGCTGTTGTAGCCGATGCGTAGCTGGCGTTGCAGCCAGCTGGTCGATGCCTTCTGGCTTTCGAACACGATCTGGCAGGCGCTGCGATAGATCTGCTCCTCGGGGCTGTCGTCAAGGCTCGCGCCATCGAGCGCGAAGCCGCCATCCTCGGGTTCTTCGGTCACCGCCTGCACATAATCGGGCGCGCCCTGCGTGCGCCAGTGGTCGGCACCGCGGCGCACCTCCTCCTCAGAGACAAACGGCCCGTGAACGCGCTCGACCTGCTTGCCGCCCGACATA
>NZ_JBGTFM010000090.1:0-2481 GCF_041747255.1 Blastomonas sp.
TGCCTGCCCCCGCCTTCCGGCTGCTGGTCGGCGCGCGGCTGGTGTTTACAGATGATACGCCGGACATCATCGCCTATCCGGCAACGCGCCATGGCTGGGGGCGGCTGACGCGGCTGCTGACGGTCGGCAACCTGCGCGCGCAAAAGGGCGATTGCAGCCTGCGACGCGATGACCTGCTCGGCCATCTCGACGACATGCTGCTGATCGTGATGGCGCGCGATCACGATGCCGGTTTGCTGCGTACTCTGCGCGCTGCGGTTCCCGGCCGCGTCTGGGCTGGTGCGACCATGCTGCGCGGCGGCGATGATCGCCGCCGTCTCGCCCGGCTGATGCGGCTGGCTGAGGAGACAGGCGTGCCGCTGCTCGCCACCAACGATGCGCTCTATGCCACCCCCGATCAGCGCCCGTTGCACGATGTGCTCACCTGCATCCGCGAGAAGACAAGCCTTGCGGCGGCGGGGCGCAGGCTGGCGGCAAACGCCGAGCGTCACCTGAAGCCGCCCGCTGAAATGGCACGCTTGTTCAGGGATTGCCCCGATGCGCTGGCGCAGACTTGCACGTTCATGGCGTCCATCGGCTTTACGCTTGATGACCTGCGCTATGAATATCCTGATGAACAGGTGCCAGCGGGCTGGGAGGCACAGGGCTGGCTCGAGCATATGGTGATCACCGCCGCGCACGAACGCTATGGCGCGGTGCTGCCCCCAAAAGTGCGCGCGCTGCTCGATGAAGAGTTCACCCTGATCGCCAAGCAGCAATACGCCTGCTATTTCCTCACCGTTCACGATCTGGTGCGCTTCGCCCGCACGCGCGACTCGCCGATCCTGTGCCAGGGGCGCGGCTCGGCCGCCAATTCCATCGTCTGCTTTCTTCTCGGCGTCACCTCGGTCGATCCGGTCGAGCACGACCTGTTGTTCTCGCGCTTCGTATCTGAAGAACGCCGGGAGCCGCCCGATATCGATGTCGATTTCGAGCACGAGCGGCGCGAGGAGGTGATGCAGTATATCTATCGTCGCTATGGCCGCCACCGTGCCGGCATCGCCGCGACGGTGATCCGCTATCGCCCGCGCAGCGCGGTGCGCGAGGTCGGCAAGGTGCTGGGCTTTTCCGAAGACCTGACCGCGCGGCTCACCAGCACCATCTGGGGCAGCTATTCGAGCAGCATGGAGGCGCGGCGCTACAGCGAGGCGGGCTTTGATCCCGACAACCCGCAGATCGTGCGGCTGAAGGGACTGATTGACCAGCTGCTCAAATTTCCCCGGCACCTCTCGCAGCATGTCGGCGGCTTTGTGCTGACGCAGGACCGGCTCGATGAGACTGTACCGATTCACAATGCCGCGATGCAGGACCGCACCTTCATCGAATGGGACAAGGACGATATCGATGCGCTGGGCCTGATGAAGGTCGATGTCCTGGCGCTCGGCATGCTCACCTGCATCCACAAGGCGTTCGATCTGATGCGTGCGCATGACCTTGGCGATCACGACCTGACGGTCGATCTGAGCGCCGACGACCCTGCGGTTTATGACATGCTGTGCCGGGGTGACAGCGTCGGCGTGTTCCAGGTGGAAAGCCGCGCGCAGATCAACATGCTGCCCCGGCTCAAGCCGCGCTCGCTCTATGACCTCACCGTGCAGGTCGCGATTGTCCGGCCCGGGCCGATCGAGGGCGATATGGTGCACCCCTATCTGCGGCGTCGTTCGGGAATCGAGAAGGTCGAATACCCCTCGCCCGCCGCGCCGCACGATCCCGATGAGCTCAAGACCCTGCTGGGCGCGACCTATGGCGTGCCGCTGTTTCAGGAACAGGCGATGAAGCTCGCCATCGTGGCGGCGGGATTTACACCTGCCGAAGCGAACCAGCTGCGCCGCGCGATGGCGACTTTCCGCAATCTCGGCACGATGCACGAGTTTCGCGAAAAGCTGGTGCGCGGCATGACCGCACGCGGATATGAGCGCGACTTTGCCGAGCGCTGTTTCAAGCAGATCGAGGGCTTTGGCAGCTATGGTTTTCCCGAAAGCCATGCCCTGTCGTTTGCGCGGCTGGTCTACGTGTCGTCGTGGATCAAGTGCCACCATCCCGCGGTCTTCGCCTGCGCATTGCTCAATGCGCAGCCGATGGGCTTTTATGCGCCCGCACAGATTGTTCGTGACGCGCGCGAACATGCCGTCGAGGTTTGCCCCATCGACATCAACATGAGCGGCTGGGACAACAGCCTTGAGCGCGACAGTGCAGGCGAGCTGGCGCTCAGGCTGGGCTTTCGCCAGATGACTGGCTTCAGGGCCGACTGGGCCGATGCGCTGGCGGCGGCGCGAAGTCATGGCCGGTTCGACAGCATTGAGGCGCTGGCCCGCCGCGCCTGTCTGCCGCAGCATGCGTTGCGCATGCTCGCCGATGCCGATGCGTTTGGATCGCTCGCGCTCGACCGGCGGCGGGCACTGTGGGAGGTGCGCCGTACCCCGGATGGCGAACTGCCGCTGT
>NZ_JBGTFM010000091.1:0-2402 GCF_041747255.1 Blastomonas sp.
CGCCGCATCGACCAGCGCCCATTCGATCCGCTGCAGGCTCGACACCCCCGCAGCCGGATCGATCTGCGGCACCTGCCGGGTAAAGCCGACGAGCAAACCGCGATCGGTGACCAGCGCGACCCGGTCGCTGCCCACCGCATCGCGCGACGGGCGCGGCAGCATCAGCGTCATGTCCTGCGCCATGATTGCAGAGAACCGGCGGATGTCGCCCATCTCCTCAAGCCGCACCGCGCTGCGCGCCTGCGCCTCGACGCTCTGGCGCAGCAGCACGACCGATGCGGTGGAAATCATCCCGAAAATAAACAGCGCAACCATCATTTCGACGAGGGTGAAGCCTGCCCGCCCGTTCCCCGGCGAAAGCCGGAGCCCAGGAGTCAGATCGTTCCCAGCCGCTCTGAATTCCGGCTTTCGCCGGAAAACTGACATGCCAATCGCGCTCACTCGACCGGCCTCAACACGGTTAGTGTCACCTCTGGCCCCGTCCCTTGCGCAACCGCCAGATCTATCTTCAGCAACTCGCCCTCGGGCAGCGCCGCTGTCGTCCGTCGCCAGCGAAAGGCACGCCCGGCATTTTCAGCCGTGCCCTGCGCGTCACCCAGCGATGGCGGATTGGGATCGGTCAGTGCCTCCACCGCCAGATTGCGCACCACCAGTTCGCTGTAGAGGCGGCTGTCGAGCTCCACTGTCTGGGCGAGGCTTGCCCCCTGCAGCTTGATGAGCGCGAGCGCGGCGATTGAAAACACCGCCAGCGCGACCATCATTTCGAGCAGGCTAAAACCGTTTTGATGCAGGGGCGGGCGCGGGCGCGTGATCATCGGCGTGATTTAGCCGCTCACACCGCCAAGCGCCACCGCTTTGCAGGGCCAAAGTCTCGCAAGGGTTGAATTGTGGTCTCATTAATGGCTTATCTGGCGCTGCCCACTCACTGCCGATGGACCTTCGAGACGATGACCGAAACCGCCACCGCCAGCAACACGTGCAACATCCAGCAGATGCTGCGCGTGCCGGGCATGCAGCGCGCGCCCAGCCCCAAGCTCGAGCTGTTCATCCTGCGCAATTTCCTGTCCCCAGAAGAATGCGCCGCGTTCATCGACAAAATCGATGCCGACCGCCGCCCCTCGACCATCGCTGACCCCAATGGCGACGATCAGTTCCGCACCTCTGAAACCTGTGACCTGTGCTATGACGACCCACAGGTTGTCGCGCTCGACGAAAAGCTGAGTGCGCTCTCGGGCATCGACCGCCAGTTTGGCGAAACCATGCAGGGCCAGCGCTATGCGGTGGGTCAGGAATTCAAGGCGCACACCGATTATTTTGAACCCGGCGGGCAGGATTTTGAACGCTACACCAGCGTCGCCGGGCAGCGCACCTGGACGTTCATGATTTATCTCAACGAACCCGGCGCGGGCGGATCGACCCGGTTCAAGGTGATCGGCAAATCAGTGCAGCCCGAAACCGGCAAGCTGCTGGCCTGGAACAACCGCCGCCCCGATGGCAGCCTGAATCCGGCGACGCTGCACCACGGCATGAAGGTGCGCGACGGCACCAAATATGTCATCACCAAATGGTATCGTGAAAAACCCTGGGGTTGGTGAGCCTTCCCGCCTGGCGGCCCGGCCCCGCGATGCTGGTGACGGCGGCCTTTATCGGGCCGGGCACTGTGACCGCGTGCGCCAGCGCGGGGCTGGGCTTTGGCGCGGCGTTGCTCTGGGCGCTGGCCTTTGCGACGCTCGCAACGATCATTTTGCAGAACATGGCTGCGCGCGTCGCCATCGTCACTGGCAAAGGGCTGGCCGAGGCAATTCTGGGCGCGGCCTCTTCGCTGCCCTTCCGCTGGGCGCTGGGGCTGCTGATCTTCGCTGCGCTGGCCATCGGCAATGCGGCCTATCAGGCGGGCAACATCAGCGGCACCGCGATTGGCCTGTCGCTCGCAGGCTATGGCGCCAGCGGCGATGCTGCGCGCGAATCGGTTCTGGGCATCGGCCTGCTTGCGGCGGCACTGGTGATTGTTGGCAAGCCACGATGGCTTGAGGCGCTGCTGATCGGGCTGGTGCTGGCAATGGCGGCGGCGTTCACCGGCGCGCTGCTGGTGATCGATATCGATTGGCGCGCCGCGTTTGCAGGCCTCGCGCCGGTGGTGCCCGCAGGCGGGCTGCTCACCGCGATTGCGCTGATCGGCACCACCATCGTGCCGTACAACCTGTTTTTGCACGCCGCATCGGTGCGTGGCCAGTTTGCCGCTGATGCCGCAGGCATTGCTTCGGCGCGGATGGACACCGTCGTTTCAGTGACGCTGGGCGGCTTGCTGTCGATGGCCATCGTCGTCATCGCTGCTGCTGCGCAGGGCAAGACGGCAGGCGATGCCAGCCCGCTGGTGCAGGTCGCCGCGCGGCTGCAGGACC
>NZ_JBGTFM010000092.1:0-2667 GCF_041747255.1 Blastomonas sp.
GCCTGTGAAGGGGTGAGGTGGGGGATGGCGCAACGTCCCTCGACTTCGCGAGAGCACGGACCATATGTGCGCCTCGCTCAAAAGCTCGATAACGCCAACTACCCCCGTCTGTCCCGAGCGAAGTCGAGGGACGGGCGCAGACCGCTCCCCTGCCCGTTACTCCGCAGGCTCTGACTGGGGGCTGGCTTCAGGCTCCTCCTGAGCATCCGCATCAAGCTTGGCCTTCGCCGCCTTGCGTTCCGTGAACCAGATCGCGAGAATGCTGAATTCGTAGAGCAGGATCAGGGGGATCGCGAGCATCAGTTGCGACACGACATCGGGCGGGGTGATCACCGCCGCAACAATGAACGCCGCAACAATCATATAACGCCGCACGCTCTTGAGCTGATCGCGCGACACGATCCCGGCGCGATTGAGCAGCATTAGCAGCACTGGCAGCAGAAAGCTGATCCCGAAGGCGAGGATGAACTGCATGACCAGCGACAGATAGGCGTCGGTGCTGGGCAAGGCCTCAACCTCAAGCCCGGCGGAATCGCCCTGAAACTGCAGGAAAAATCTGAATGCCGTTGGCATCACCACATAATACGCGAGCGCCGCGCCAGCGGTGAAGAGCAAGGGGGTCGCCAAAATGAACGGCAGCAGCGCGCGCTTTTCCTTGCGATACAGGCCGGGCGCGACAAAGGCCCACAGTTGGTTGGCGATGATCGGGAAGGACACGCAGAACGCGCCGAAAAACGCGACCTTCACCTGAACGAAGAACGCTTCATACAGCTTGGTATATACCAGCCGCCCGTTGCCGTCGCCAAACGCGTCCTTCAGCGGTACAACCAGAAACGCGAAAATCTGTTCGGAAAAATAGAAACACACCGCAAAGGCAAGCACCAGCGCATAGACACAGCGCAGCAGGCGCTGGCGCAGCTCGGTCAGATGGTCGAGCAGCGGTGCGCGCGAGGCATCGACATCATCGTCGGCGGGTTCGTCCACCGTGCTCACCGCTCACCCTCATGGCTGGCAGGGGCTGGCGGCAGCGTGGCCGGGCTCGCGGCATCGGGTGACGGCGATGCAGTAACGGGTGCGGTGTCAGTGGCGGCAGGCGCGGACCTAGAGGCAGTTGCAGGGGCGGGTAGCGGCTGCATCGCGGGGGCGTTGGCGTGTTCGCGCATGATGCGCTCGTTGTCCGCCTTCCACTTCTTTTCCATTTCCTCAAGTTCGACCTCGCGCACCATGGCATCGACCCCGGTGCGGAAATGGCGCATCACGCCCTTCGCCTTGCCGACCACCTGACCGACCTTGTACAATGCGCGCGGCAAATCCTTCGGGCCGATCACCACAATCGCCACGATGATGATCAGCAACAGCTCTGTCGAACCGATATCGAGCATCGCGCCAAGCCGCTTTCGTTACGCCCGCAAACGGGCAGGCTCAGCCGGGTTTGCGTTCTTCGTTCACGTTGCTGGTCTTGCCATCAATCGTGCGGCTGGGCGGGGCCTCGATCTGCGCGACCGGACGCGTCGGCTGCACCGGCTCGTCATCTTCGGCCATGCCCTTTTTGAAGCTCTTGATGCCCTTGGCAACATCGCCCATCAGCGACGAAATGCGTCCGCCACCAAACAGCAGCACGATAACCAGGATCACGATGACCCAATGCATGAGGGAAAACGATCCCATGATAATTCTCCTGAAGCTGGCTTACATCTAGGCCTGATCGTCGCGGTTTTCCAGCAATGAATCGGATTGTTCGCCTGACGGTTCGTCTGCATCGCCCGCCAGCGCGCCCTCAAGCGCCAAATCGACCGGGTCGAGCAGCCCTGCGGCGCGCAGGTCTTCAAGTCCCGGCAGGTCCCGGCGGCTGGCGAGCCCAAAGTGGCTGAGGAAATCGGGCGTTGTCGCATAAATCAGCGGTCGCCCCGGCACTTCGCGTCGTCCGGCGGGTGTCACCCAGCCCTCTTCCATCAGCACATCGATGGTGCCCTTGCTGACCTGCACGCCGCGAATGGCCTCAATCTCGGCGCGGCTGACCGGCTCGTGATAGGCGATGATCGCCAATGTTTCGGTGGCGGCGCGCGAAAGCTTGCGCAGCTGCTCGGTCTCACGCCGCAGCAGCCAGGCGAGATCGGCTGCGGTCTGGAAATGCCAACGCCCGGCGCGCTCGACCAGCTCGATGCCGCGCCCGGTATAGTCGCCAGACAGCGCCGCCAGCGCGCCCGCGATGTCAGCCTCCTGTCCGATCTGCGCGGCAAGATCGGCGATGCTTTGCGGCTGTTGCGCAGCGAACAGCGCCGCCTCGACCGCGCGGCAGACCGGATCGATCTCGCTCACCGCGTCGCCGTCCGCACCATCAGTGGCGCAAACGCTTCGTCCTGCGCCAGGTCGACCCGGCCTTGCCGCGCCAGCTCAAGCAGCGCCAGAAAGGTCGACGCGGTGGCCGACCGGCGCAAGTCTGCAGGCGCACCTTCGGGCAGGAAATCGCTGAGTGCGGTCCAGTCAAGCGCGGTGCCCAGCATGAACGACAACCGGGTCAGCGCATCGTCCAGCGTCATCACGTTGCGCGCCTTGACCATGTGCACCACCGGCTGGCCCCGCTGCGTCACCCGCCCGTATGCAGCGAGCAGATCGAACAGGCTGCATGCGTGGCGGGTCTTGGTGACCAGCCGCAGCCCCTCCCCC
>NZ_JBGTFM010000093.1:0-2790 GCF_041747255.1 Blastomonas sp.
CTTCGCGGCCACCGTCGCAACGGCGGCCGCGGTAACGGTTCAGATCGGCAGGATCAGATCTTGCCGACGAGATCGAGCGAAGGAGCCAGCGTGTCGCCGCCTTCTTCCCACGCTGCGGGGCAGACCTGGCCCGGATTGGCGCGCACATATTGCGCGGCCTTGATCTTGCGGGTCAGTTCGTTGGCATTGCGGCCGACGCCTTCGCAGGTCTGTTCCATGATCTGGATCACGCCATCGGGATCGATGACGAAGGTCGCGCGGTCGGCGAGACCCATGTCTTCACGCAGCACGTCGAAATTCTTCGAAAGCGTGTGGAGCTGATCGCCGAGGAAAGCGAACTTGAGCTTGCCGATGCGCTCGCTGGTGTCGTGCCAAGCCTTGTGCGCGAAATGGGTGTCGGTCGAGATGCCGTAAACCTCGACGCCCATCTTCTGGAGCATGTCGTAATGCTCGCCGAGGTCTTCGAGTTCGGTCGGGCAGACGAAGGTAAAGTCGGCGGGATAGAAGAAGAACACCGCCCATTTGCCGGCAATGTCGTCCTGCGTGACTTCGAAAAAGTCCTGGCCGGCCTGGAAGGCGTTGGCTTTGAACGGCTTGAGCTGGCTGCCAATGATACCCATGAGAATCTCCAATTTGCGAAAACTGATGGGTATCAGATAGGGCGTGTTGCGCCGCACAAAAGCGATATTGTGCGATTGCTAACATCGGAATTATCAGTCAGTGGTGTGGAACTTTCGCAAAGCGCAGCCAACCGCTGTTTTTGTTGCGTTTGATGCAATTGATCGGGGTGCTGAGTGGGCCTCGCATGTCGACTATCGGGTGGAAAGGTGCCGTCTCGGGGGAGGGGAATGAGGCGACCTTTCGCGTACCCGATCATCCGCTGCATCACTTCTGTGGCGCCAGCCGAATACGGGATTCAGCCGGTATTGCTGACGGGTCCGACCCAGAGTACTTCCTTGACGTCATCTCACGAGATGGTGGGCCAGCTCCTTTTGCGACCCGGAAGCTGGCCCAATAACCTTTCCATTAGGTCACTTCTGAACCGCCCTTCGTACGGTGAACTGCATGCATAAGGCGGTTTTTACGTGCGTTTGTCTGTATTAACTCTCCAATGATTGGAACATACTATGTCCTCTGCTCTTCATGATATTGTGGACACTGCTGTCGCTGCTGGAACGTTCGAAACCCTCGTTGCCGCTGTCACTGCTGCGGACCTTGGCGCAACCTTGAAGGGCGAAGGTCCCTTTACCGTGTTTGCCCCGACCGATGACGCTTTCGCCAAACTGCCGGCCGGAACGGTCGAAGACCTTGTCAAGCCTGAAAACAAGGACAAGCTCACAGCAATCCTGACCTATCACGTGATGGCGGGCAAAGTAATGGCCTCCGATGTTGCTGGACAAAAGCTTGAGCCTGCAACGGTCAACGGCGCGACGCTGCACGTAGATGGTTCTGATGGCGTCACTGTTAATGGCGCCAACGTAGTGACCGCGGATATCGATTGCACCAATGGCGTGATTCATGTCATCGATGCTGTGCTGCTGCCGGAAGGCTAAGTAATCTGCGGCAACCCTTACTCATGCCCGGTGTTCGCACCGGGCATGACTTCCCGCTCTAGCAATGTCTGAAACCATGATCGCTGCGTCAGCCACAGACTAGCCTGTGTCAGGCATTCTCCAGCGAGTGGGTCGTGAACCGGCGGTTTCAATTTATGCCGTCGACTGCCTAGAACTGACCGCCAGCTTGCGGGCAAAAACGGCTGAAAATCGCGGGTTGAAAGTCTCGGGTCGAGTGTCCGGCTGGTTTTTGAGTGGAAGAGAATGTCTCCCCTTGTCAGCTAGTGGGTCGTTATCCGACCGCCCGCTACCCGCATTGCGCGCGGTGCAGCAGTTTGTGGTCCGCCAGCACCAGCGCCATCATCGCCTCGACAACGGGTGTGCCGCGGATGCCGACGCAGGGGTCGTGGCGACCTTTCGTGCGCACCTCGGTCGCCGCTCCCTGCCGATCCACGCTGGCTACTGCTGTGAGGATCGAACTCGTCGGCTTGAAGGCGACGCGGCAGGTCACGGGCTGGCCGGTGGAAATGCCGCCCGCGATCCCCCCTGCGTGATTGGCGGCGAACTCGGGTGAGCCATCCTCGCCCGGGCGCATGGCATCGGCGTTCTGTTCGCCCGTCAGCCGCGCGGCGTCGAACCCGTCGCCGATCTCGATCCCTTTCACCGCGTTGATGCTCATCATGCCTCCCGCAAGGTCGGCGTCCAGCTTGGCATAGATCGGTGCGCCCCAGCCGGCTGGAACACCTGTAGCCACGCACTCGACCACCGCACCCAGCGAGGAACCGGCCTTGCGCGCCTCGTCCACCAGCGCCTCCCAGCGCTTGGCCGCGCCCGCATCGGGGCACCAGAAGGGATTGCGCGCGATTTCGCCAGCGTCGAATGCCGCCGGGTCGATGGCATCGCCGCCGATCTCGGCGACATAGGCGAGGATCTGCACTCCGGGCATGACCAGCCGCGCCACGGCACCCGCCGCCACCCGCATCGCGGTCTCGCGCGCCGAACTGCGCCCGCCACCGCGATAATCGCGCAGCCCGTATTTCGCGTCATAGGCATAATCGGCGTGGCCGGGCCGATAGGTGTTGGCGATTTCGGAATAATCCTTCGAGCGCTGATCGGTGTTTTCGATCAACAGCGATATCGGCGTGCCGGTGGTCCGGCCCTCGAAGACTCCCGAGAGAATCCGCACCTCGTCGGCCTCGCGCCGCTGGGTGGTGTATTTCGACTGTCCGGGTTTGCG
>NZ_JBGTFM010000094.1:0-2274 GCF_041747255.1 Blastomonas sp.
GCCGCGCCGACGCGGCCGCCGGCATTGATTCGCGGACCCAGCGCAAAGCCGAGGTCTGAGCACAGTGGCGCGCGCGTCAGCCGGCTGACATCGATGAGCGCCGCCATGCCGATGTTGCCGCGCCGCGCCATGATCTTGAGGCCTTGGGCGACAAACGCGCGATTGAGGCCCTTGAGCTGCGCGACATCGGCCACGGTGCCGAGCGCCACCAGATCGAGCAGGTCCATCAGCTCCGGTTCGGCGCGGCTGGCGAAAAAGCCGCGATTGCGCAAGGTGCGCACCAACGCGGCGGCGAGCAGGAAGGCGACACCGACCGCCGCCAGAATGCCGTGGCTCGCTGCCTCGTCGTTTTCATCCAGCCGGTTGGGATTGACCAGCGCAAAGGCGCGCGGCAGGTCGCTGGCGCATTTGTGGTGATCGACCACGATCACATCGACGCCGACATCGTGCGCCATCTGCAGCGCCTCATAGGCCATCGCACCGCAATCGACCGTGACGATCAGCGTCGAGCCCGCCTTGGCCAGGCTGGTCAGCGCCGCGCCCGAGGGGCCATAGCCTTCCATCAGCCGGTCGGGGATATAGGCCCCGGCTTCGAGCCTGAGCGCGCGCAGCAGCCGGATCAGCAGCGCGGCACTGGTCGCGCCATCGACGTCATAGTCGCCATAGATCGTGACTTTTTCGCCCGAGAGCACCGCCTGCGCCAACCGGTCGGCGGCGCTGTCCATGTCGCGGAAGATCGACGGGTCGGGCATAAACCCGCGGATGGTGGGGGCGCGGTGCCGCTCAAGGTCATCGCGCGCCACGCCGCGGCTCAATAGCAGCAGCGAGACCAGATCATCGGCTTGCTCATCGGCATCGCGCCGGTCGCCCTCGGTGCCGCGCCAGTGCCATGGCTGGCCGGTAAGCGAGCGGGTGATGCCAAGGACCGGATCGGGGTGGAGGGTTGGCATGTGGGTGATCCTGCGCGCGTTGAGGTGCTGTTTTCCGGCGAAAGCCAAAATCCAGGGGCGGGTGCAGTGCCATCTCGCTCCTGGACTCCCGCTTTCGCCGGAGAACGTCATGCTTATGGTTTATCCGCCCCGCTCCAGTTTGGCGAGGTGCGCGTCAGGAAAGCTGTGGACCATGTGTGGAAGCACGCTACATCGTCAGCCATGACCGACCTGCCGACCCTGCTGATCGTCTGGCACAGCCGCACCGGTGCGGCGGAGGCAATGGCGCGGGCGGCGGCGGATGCGGCGGCGGGCGAGGGTGCGGTCAGCCTGCTCATGGCGGAGGAGGTGCAGCCCGACGATCTGCTTGGTGCCGATGGCTATCTGTTCGTCTGCCCTGAAAACCTGGCCAGCATGACCGGCGCGATGAAGGAGCTGTTTGATCGCTGCTATTATCCGGTGCTCGGGCTGATCGAGGGGCGACCCTATGCGTTGATGGTCGCGGCAGGATCGGACGGCAGCGGCGCGGTGCGGCAGATCGAGCGGATCGCTACCGGCTGGCGGCTGAAACGCATCGCCGACAGCCTGATCCTCTGCACCCATGCGCAGACCGCCGAGCAGATCGCGGCGCGCAAGCAGCTGACCGACGCCGAGTTGCAGCCCTGCCGCGCGCTTGGCACGATGTTTGGCGCGGGGCTGGCCATGGGGGTGTTCTGAGCTTAGGTACTTGCGAAGGAAACGATTTTTCGGGTGATCTCTCTTGTAGTCCTCCCCTGCAAGGGGAGGTGGCTGGCGTAGCCAGACGGAGGGGTGTCCACATTTGCGAAGCGGTGATACCCCTCCACCGTTTCGTGGCCCCCCCCCCCCTTGCTGGGGAGGATTTGCACGGCTTTTCATAGGAGTATCGCATGCTGTTCCGTTCATCCTTGTTGGCCTTTGCGGCCCTGATCGCCGTTCCCGCCGCCGCGCAAACCGCGCCGGTGGAAACCCGGCAGGTCGGCACCGCGACGCTGGAGAATGTGCCCGCGATCCCCGATGACGTCCGCGCTGCCGTGCAACGCTACCAGAACTATCGCGAGGCGCGGTTTCAGGACTGGCTGCCCGATGGTTCGATGTTGATCACAACGCGCTTCGGATCGACCTTTCAGGTGCATCATGTGCCCGCCCCCGGTGCGGCGCGGCGGCAGTTGACCTATTATAACGAACCGGTGAGCGAGGTGCGCGTGGTGCCCGGCACGACGCGCTTTGTGCTTGCCCGCGATACTGGCGGCGATGAGTGGTTCCAGCTGTTCGTGCGCGATCTTGATGGCGTCGGACAGTCGCTGACCGAGCCGGTGACGCGCAA
>NZ_JBGTFM010000095.1:0-2192 GCF_041747255.1 Blastomonas sp.
GGGGGCGACGCCATATTCGCTCTGCGCAAACACCAGCCGCCGGATGTCGCCGCTGCCTTCGATGCGCGCCGCTGCGGGCTTGGCAAGCGAGCGCACCTTGACCTGCAGCGGCCCTTCGTATGGCGCGCCAATCCAGTTGAGGTCGGTGATCAACGCGGCGTGCGTTGCCAGCGCCGCGCGCGGGCCGACGATGACCTTGCGGCTCGGCGCGTCGATCTTGACGACATACAGCGGCTCTGCCTGGCCGCCGATCTCAAGCCCCTTGCGCTGACCGATGGTGAAATGGATCAGTCCGCGGTGTGTCCCCATCACCCGGCCATCAATGTGCACGATCTCTCCGCCGGTATCGGCATCGGGGCGCACCTTGCGCACCACGCTGGCATAATCGCCATCGGGCACGAAGCAGATGTCCTGGCTGTCGGGCTTGGCCGCCACCGCCAGCCCCATCTCCTGCGCGATCGCGCGCACCTGCGGCTTGGGCAGATCACCGAGCGGAAAGCGCAGGTAATCGATCTGGTCATCGGTGGTGGCGAACAGGAAATAGCTCTGGTCACGCGCCGGATCGAGCGCGCGGTGCAGTTCGGCGCGGCCGTCGCTGCCGATCACCCGGCGCACATAATGACCGGTCGCGAGGCAATCGGCGCCCAGATCACGCGCCATTTGCAGCAGATCGGTGAACTTCACCCCCATGTTGCACTGGATGCAGGGGATCGGCGTGCGCCCGGCCATATATTCGTCGGCAAAGCCTTCGACCACCGACTGGCGAAAGCGGCTTTCATGATCGAACACATAATGCGCGATGCCCAGCCGGTCGGCAACCGCGCGGGCATCGCGTATGTCTTGGCCTGCGCAGCACGATCCGGCACGCTTGACCGCAGCGCCATGATCGTACAGCTGCAGCGTGATGCCGATTGTTTCAGCGCCGCTGGCCGCAGCGAGCGCCGCGACCACCGACGAATCGACTCCGCCTGACATCGCCACGACGATTCGCCGTGTCTTCATGTCGCCAGACAGCTGGAAATCGGCCTGAAAATGCGTGCTCATGCGCGGCACGTAGCGATTGCGGCAGGTTTCTGCCACCCCGCACCGGCAAATATTTGCCGCTATTGAAATGCCGGGACTCGCGCAAATCCGATGAAAACGCGGCGATGGTCAGCAGCAATTAACCAACGCTAATCAGTGATGAAGGCGGCTTTTACCTGCTCTTACGACTTGGCTGATAGACGGCTGAATATGGAAATGAACTTCCCCCACAGCCGCAAAAATTCGGGCTCCGCAGCACAGGGCAGGCTGCGCGCGCTGGACATGGATATCCTGCGCGTGCTGGCCTTTGCGCCGGTCAGGGCAGGCAACAATCTGCCGGTGCAGCGCAGCGCAGCAAAGCGTGATCCGGGTGACCGGGTGACCGCACTGATGGCGTTTTTTGCCGGGGCGAGGAGCATCGACAAGGGCTTGGGAGGCAGCTTCAACGGGGCCTGTGCCGAGGCTCTGGCGAGGGCGGAGACACAGGTCGGGTGGCCAGGTCAGCAGGGTGAACAATCCGTTTACCAATGTGCTTCAGTCAATCGCAAAGCGGTTGCCGTAAGTCAAAGCCAGCATGATTTTGCCAGCAATAAGGTTGTTTGAGGGAACAATGATCGAGAACCAGAAAATCAAGCCGGCACAGGTCATTGGTCCGCTCGGTGAGCCGTTGACCATTGAGAGCCTGCCGGCGCCCGGCACCAAACGCTGGGTGGTGCGCCGCAAGGCAGAGGTCGTGGCTGCCGTCAATGGCGGGCTGCTGACCATTGACGAGGTGTGCGAGCGCTATGACCTGACGCTGGAGGAATTCGCGTCGTGGCAGCGTGCGGTTGACCGGTCGGGCATGCCCGGCCTGCGGGTCACGCGCATTCAGCACTATCGCGATCTTTACGAGCGCCAGCAGCGCTACTGACCGCTTACCGCCAAACGGCGGGCAGACAAAAAAGGGGTGCGGTCCGCAGCGGATCGCACCCCTTTTCGTTTCATTGCGGACGATCAGCTATCAGCGGTCGCAGCGGCCACATCATCTGATTCTGCAGCCTTGCGCCGCACCGGTGCGCGCTTGCGCGGCTTTGGCGCTTCGGCGTCTGCCGCCGTGGCGCTGATCGCGGGCGGCAGGATCTGCGGGTCGAGCCCGTTGCTCTCGTTGCCACCGTTGCTTGCCTCAGCGC
>NZ_JBGTFM010000096.1:0-2997 GCF_041747255.1 Blastomonas sp.
GTTCAATAGGTGATCAATTTGACCTTCTGCCCTGCCGTCAGCACCGCACCCTGCCGCAACCCGTTGAGCGCGAGGAAACGGTCCAGCTGAAGATCGGTATAGGCCATGCGGCTGGCCAGCGATTGCGCTGTATCGCCGCGCGCCACGGTGACCACGCGCACCCTACGAGGACGGATATTTGCCGCCTCGGCCCCCGCCAGCCTCTGCACACTCTGATACATCGGCGTGAACAGGTTTGATCGTCCGGCAGGTGTGATGCCGACGAAATGATAGGCTTTGTTGTTGGCAAAGCTGTAGGCGAAAATAGTCACGTCAAGCTGCTGACGGTTGCTGGTGACCCGCGCGGTGCCGTAAGCGGCGGGCAGCCCGTTGACCGTGATACGCTGGATCTGGCCGTAGTTCAGCCGCTGATTGTTGCCGCCGACGGCCGCAAACGCCTGTTCGACATAACGCGTCAGGTCGCCCGAAAAGGCAGCGCTGGTGAACTGTGCCTGTGCTGACTGACCGGTAACCGATACTGCGCTGGTGCCGTTTTGCATGGCAAACCCCTGCGGCACCGAAAACTTCAATCCAAGATCAGGATGCAGGAAGTCGCGCCCCTGGATCACGCCCTGCTTTGGATCATCACCATAAAGCAGTCCATCGATCCGGGTGAGGAATGCATCGCGGTTGCGCTGATTGCCACCAAAGCTGCGCGCGTTGGTCGCAGCACGGCTGACGCGGCGCGCGGGGTCCGGGTGGGTGCTCGCCCACTCAGGGACAGAGCGCGCTGCCCCGCCTTGTGCGCGCGCATCGATCGCCTGCTGCGCTGCGAGCGAAGCCAGCATCGACGACAGCGCCTGCGGATCATAACCGCCGCTGCTGAGGTAGCGAAGCCCCAGGTCATCGGCCTCCTCTTCCTGTTTGCGCGAATATTTGAGCGTGAGCAGCTGTGTGCCAGTGCCGAACACCTGCTGGCCAAGCTGGCCTGCGGTGCCGTCACCCAGCAATACAGAGGCACCGATCTGGCCAAGCAAGCCGATGATGCTGTTGCGCTGCGATGCCTTCTGGCGCTTTTCCGAATGGCGCGCGGCGACATGGCCGACCTCATGGCCCAAGACCCCGGCCAGCTCGGCCTCATCATTCATCAGCGCAAGCAGCTGGCGCGTGACATAGATATAGCCGCCGGGGATTGCGAATGCGTTGTTCACCGGTGAATTGAGCAAGGTGACGGTAAAGTCGTCGCGCGCGTTGCCAAGGCCTGACTGCACCGCGATGCCCTTGCCGATCTGCACCACATAGGCGGTCTGCGGCACCTGATAGGCACCGCCAAACTGTTCAAGCAGCTTGGGATGCACCTCTGAGCCCTGCCTCTTTTCCGCAGCGGTGATCGATTGCGCCTGCGCCGCCAGCGCCTCGGCGGGCGGGCTCATCAGTGCGGAGCCCTGCACCAGCGCCAACAAGCCGACCGCGCCCGCCGGCACCAGCAGAATCTTTTTGAATCGCAATGCCATGGCTATCCTCCTGTTTTGTATCTGCACTGAGCGCCGTTGTTGTTCATGATGTCTTGAACCGTCGCTTCAATCAAATCGCAATAATGCGATAACGCAAACCCCGGCATACGGTTGCATCGGTCAGAGCGCGCCAATCGCCAGGAAGCGGGCTTCGCGCGCGGCGCGCAGTTCGTCTGCGGTCTTGCCGGACAGCGCGTCGATTTCTTCGCGCAAGGCCTTGCCCAGCTCGCCAATCGCCTGGCCGTGGTCGCGATGCGCGCCGCCCATCGGCTCCTTGACGATCCGGTCAATCACATTGAGGCGCTTAAGGTCGCTCGCGGTCACCTGCATCGCCTCTGCCGCGTCTGCCGCGCGGTCGGCGGTGCGCCACAGGATCGAGGCGCAGCCTTCGGGCGAGATGACCGAGTAGACCGCGTGCTCGAACATCAGCACCCGCTCCGCCGCCGCCAGCGCAACCGCGCCGCCCGATCCGCCCTCGCCGACGATTGCCGCGACCATCGGCACACCCAATGTCAGGCAGCGTTCGGTCGAACGCGCAATCGCCTCGGCCTGACCACGCTCTTCGGCCTGCACGCCGGGAAACGCGCCCGAGGTATCCACAAGCGTCACCACCGGCAGGCCAAAACGGTCGGCGATATCCATCAGCCGGATCGCCTTGCGATAGCCCTCAGGCTTGCCCATGCCGAAATTGTGGCGGATGCGGCTTTCGGTATCATCGCCCTTTTCATGGCCGATAACCATCAGCCGCTGGTCGCCCATGCGGGCAAAGCCGCCCATGATCGCCTTGTCATCGCCGAACGCACGATCACCGCTCAGCGGCATGAACTCATCGAACATGCCCGCGACATAGTGCTTGAAATGCGGGCGCGACGGGTGTCGCGCGACCTGTGTCTTCTGCCACGGGGTAAGGCCCGCATAAGTGGACGCGAGCAGCTTGCGCGATTTGGCGGCGAGCCGTTCGATCTCGCTGGCGATATCGATCTCGCCATCATCCGCAGTGTCGCGCAATTCGCCGATGCGCGCTTCAAGTGCGGCAATCGGCTTTTCAAAGTCGAGATAGGTCATCATAGACCCGAAGCGTTAGTCGGCCCGGTGCCGCTGGGCAAGGTTCATCTGCGCCAGCGGATGGCGCTTGTTGACCAGCTCGACCAGGCGGCGGCTGTCGACATGCGTGTAAATTTGTGTCGTTGCGATGTCTGCATGGCCCAGAAACGTCTGCAACGTGCGCAGGTCTGCGCCGCCTTCCAGCAGATGCGTGGCAAAGGCGTGGCGCAGCACATGCGGGCTCACCCGGGCGGGATTGATCCCCGCATCGGCGGCGAACGCCTTGATCAGCTGATACAGGCGAATGCGGCTGATGTGGCCGGTGCGTGATGGGAACAGCCAGCGCTGATCGGGGCCGATGATCGCGGTCCAGCGCGTTAGCGCCTCGCGCGCGCGACCCGATATCGGCAACATCCGCTGCCTGCCGCCCTTGCCGGTGATTGCCAGCAATGGCCGCCCG
>NZ_JBGTFM010000097.1:0-4890 GCF_041747255.1 Blastomonas sp.
CGGGTGTGCGAGAAGATCGTCGAGATGTTCACCACCGACCCGCCCACCGGCATGATCGGGGCTGCGGCGCGGGTCAGATTCCAGCTGACGCCGAGCAAATTGCGCATCGCATCGGCGACGGTTTCGGTGTCGCCGTTGGCTTCCATCTCCTCACGGGTCAGCGGCACGTTTTCCAGCGTCTGGCGGGGACCTGCCGAGCCCGCGTTGTTGATCAAAATATCGATGCGCCCCAGCGCTGCCTTGACCTCACCCATCGCCGCGCGCACCGAATCGGGATCGCCGCCGTCGAGGATGACGGTGAACACGCGGGCATCATCGACGCCGGTCTCGGCAAGCAATGCGGCCTTGGCCGCCTCGAGCCGTTCTGCCGTGCGCCCGGTCATCACCAAGGTCGCACCCTCGGCGATAAAGCGCCGGATGATCGCGCCGCCCAGATTGCCCGCAGCACCGGTGACCAGAGCCACCTTGCCCGCGAGTCTTCCTTCTGTTGCGGTGGCTTTGGTCGCTTTGCTCTTGCTGGTCGTCATATTGTCAATCCCCTGTCCGCACATTCTGGCGGCGCATAGTATTCAGTTGCTGGCGGCGGCCCAGTATTCGAGCAGCTCATCGCGGCTGCGCAGGCCCATCGCAGGCAGCGCGTGGTTGACCACATAGGTCGCGCCCGAATGGCGGTTGTCCCACATCGCCTGATGCGCTTCCGGCAGCCCATCCCAATCGACCACCGTCGGTTCGGTGACCGAAAGCAGTCCGCCTGCGATCATGTTGTTCATCATCGTCACCTCGTGCGCATTGCACAGATGGGTGCCGAAGATGTTGGCGGTGGGCATGATGATCCGGCGCTGGCGGGTCCACACCTGCGGCGCGTAAAAGGTGTAGCGGCGCCCTGCCATCTCCTCGGCATAGACCACCCGCCCGCCGAACGGTTTGACCAGCGAGGTCGAGACGCCGAGCGAATCCTGGGCAGCGCGCTCGATCACCAGATCGGGCACGCCGCGTGGGTTTCCGGGTGAGCCAAGAATACGGCCCACCGCCGTGCCAAAGGGCTTCAATGTATGCTGCTGATAGCTGCGCACGCCTTCCTTGAAGCGCTCGATGTCCTGACGGGCATCAGGCAGGCGCGGCAAGGTATCGGGCCAGATGAACTCGCTGTCGCGGCGCTTGAGCCCCTCAAGGCTGATGATCCCCTCGACCGATTCCTCCAGCCCCAAGGATTGCAGGAACTCACGCTGGCCATCGGTGGTGGTCACGATCACAGTGCGCGCCTTGTACAGCCGCGCCGCCTCGATCATTTCGAGCCCCAAAGGATCGGCAAGGTCACGGGCACCGGGGCCGTAATACAGCAGCACCGATTCGCCGCCGCGCAATTGCGCGCGCGCCAGCATGTCCGAGGGCGAGGCGCTGCCGGTCTTGCCCATGAAGGCGAAGTGATAACCCGATGACGCACCGTAGAAGGCCAGCGTGCCGTTTTCCTCGAGCAGCTGGAAACTGCGCGGGAAAGCGCTTTCCCCGGCGTGGCTGACGACGAAATCGGCGAGCGATCCATCATTCATGCGGCGATATTCGTCAAGCAGCGGCGCGCCATCGGCCTCCCATTGACGGGCAGCTTCGGGTTCATCGGGCACGGCGGTGAACAGCGCGGCGAAACGCGGGTCCTTGCGGTTCAGCGAACCGACCGCGCCCTGTTCGTGCACGAATGCCGCGCGGTCCTCGCTCGAGACCATGCCGGTCGCCTTGAGGCCGCTCTTGACGCTGCTTTTCAGCGCATCGAGCCCGGTTCCGGTGGCCGAGCCTTCGACGAAGATCGTCTTGCCCGGCACGATCTGCAGGGTGGTGAACAGGCAGCGGGTGATGGTGCCGAGATTGAGCACATAGCTGCCCGCCTGCTCCAGCGTCAGATCGGGCGGAACGCGATGCAGCTGCGGCCCCTGAACGTTCAGGAACTGCGCATGGCTGCCGGTCTTGGTCTCATAGCCCTGAATGGCAAAGCCTGCGAACATCGGGTCATCGCCCGCCTGCGGCGACAACAGGTCCGAGGTGCCCGAATAGACGACCACCATGTCGCCGACGCGCAACCGGCCCTCGCCCTTGACCTCGCTGCCCAGCGCCGCGACCAGCGCCAGACCGCCCGATCCGGTGATCTGGACGTCCTCGTCATGGCTATCAAAGGGCGAGACCGGAATGCCGGTCAATGCCCAGATGTCGTTGAAGTTGACCTCGCTGGTCAGCATGTAGACCAGCGCCTCATTGGGCTCGGGCGCGACCACGGGCACGATATGCTCGCGCTCGTGGGATGCGGGCGGGCCAAATCGCGGGCTCCCGGTATCAGGGTCGCGGCTGATGCCGAAGGCGAGTTGCTTGTGCGGGATCGCGGTGACCCCGGGATAGAATGGCGCGCCAACGGGCAACAGCTGCCCCGATGCGATCATCTCGGCCTTATTGTCCTCATGCTCGTCCTCGATCCACACGCCACCCCGGCGCACGGGCAAGGGCGGGCTCTGCTTGTCCATGAACTGGCGGATGCCGGTCTTGCCGCCTTCGGGATCGATGATCGCTTCTGCGAAATGCTCGCCCTCGCGCTTCAATCCAGCGGCCATGCCTTCGGTCCAGCCAGTGCGCACCGCTTCGAGCGCGCGGCGGCCTGCTGGCCCGCGACCGGCCCATTCGAGCTGTTTGAGAATACGCTGGAGGAACGGGTCTTCGAGCACCGCATCCAGATCAATGTGCGCGGGGTTGGCCCAGCGCTTGATCATCGCCTTGCGGTCGGCAAATGCCTTGCCCAGCGGACTTTCTGCCCCGTGCCGCGCGTATTCGCGCACCATGTCATGCGCAAGGCTGAGCGCGTCGTTCGATCCATCGGCGACCTGCTCAATCGCGCCAATCGCCAGCGCTTCATCCGCACTGATCGCACGTCCGCCCAGAATGAGATCGAGCGCATCACGCAGGCCCTCGCCCGCGCGCCGCTCGGCGAGCAGACGCGGCAGACGCTGGGTGCCGCCATAGCCTGGAAGGAGCCTGAGGTTGATCTCGGGCTGACCAAAGCGCGCCACCGGTTCAGCGATCCGGTAATGGCAGGCGAGCGCGAACTCCATGCCGCCTCCCAGTGCAACGCCCTGGATCGCGGCGATGCACGGCTTGCCCATGGTTTCGATCTTGGCGAAGGCAAGCTGCGCGTTGTTGGGCAGCACGCCCGCCTCTTCAACGCTGTTCACCTCGTCCAGCATCTGGCGGATGTCGGCGCCTGCGACGAACGAGGCGGTGCCCTGGCCGGTGAACACCACCGCGATGACATCATCCTTGCGCGCGAGATGTTCGACCACGATCACCAGCTCGTCGATCGCACGTTCATTGAGCGCGTTGACCGGCGCGTTGGTGACGGTGACCGTGGCCACGCGTTTGCCGTCCCCCAGAGCATTGTACTGGATCAGGAAATAGCGGTAGCGCTCGAACAGCGCCTGATCCTCCGACAGCTGCTGCTTGCGCCGCCAGATGGTAACCGCGCCCTGCAACGCATCGATGCTGCCGGGATTGCGCAGCGTGCTGGTGTCGCCAATCTCGCCGCCCTCGACGATGGCGCGGACCATGCGGCGCATGTATTTGCCCGAACGCGTCTCGGGGAACTCTGCAACCTCAAGAAAATCCGATGGCACCGCGACCGCGCCTTTCTCGGTGCGCACCAGATCGGTGAGGCGTCGACGGTCGTCCTGCGTCAGGCGGCGGCCCGCTACGGCCGTGATGAAGGCAATCGGCGTCGCTCCCTTCTCACGATGCGGCGCGCCGACGACCAGCACATTGCCGACCGGCGAATTGGGATCGAGCGTCTTGTCACGCAGAATCGCGCCTTCGATTTCCTCAGTGCCGATGCGGTGCCCCGAGACGTTGATGACATCGTCCGAGCGGCCATGCAGCGAGAACGAACCATCCTCGTGGCGGATCGCGAAATCGCCCTGAGTATAGGCCCATGCCCCCTGCCAGCGCTGCCAGTAGGTGCTGGCATAACGCGCGCAATCGCCGCGCCATGCGGGGTTGATCCGCACCCCGCCCGCGCTGTCCTCAAGCGTGAAATTGCCGGTATCGCCCCAGATGGTGCGGGTGAGATAGGGATAGGGCAAGGCGATGACGATCTCGCCTTTCTCCCCGTTTTTGGCGCGCCGCCACCGCACGCCGCCGTGCGTCGTGCGGGCCAGCCCCATGTCGGCGGGCGGCGCATCGGCGTCCTCCACCCAGACATCGCCAACGATCCATGGCAGCGGATAGGTGTGCGCATCGGCGCGCAACGGAAAGTCCGTGTTGCCGTAAAAATGCGTCCACGCGATGCCACCATGCTCGGTCGCCCAGTAGCTGTTGATATACCAGGGGGTGACATGCTCCATCGCGAACGCCTGCACCGACGGTGAGGTGGGTTCTGCACAGAAGGTCGCGACATTGAGCGAAGACATGTCATAGCCTTGAATGTCCTTCAGGTTCTCCGGGTCCTGCATCACGCTTTTGAGGAAGGTGACGCCCGCCTTGAAGATCTGCACCTTGTGGCGCTCGATGATCGAGGCAAAGCGCCCGGCGTGCGGGAATACCGGCGATCCTTCGGTGATCACTGTTGTCACCCGGGTGAGAAGCGCGCCTGCGATCTGATAGCTCTGGCCGGTGATCCAGCCCGGATCGGCGACGACAAACATGACATCGCCGGGGGTGGCGTCGAACGCCACCGGCATCGTCGCGGCAATGCCCGCCGAATAACCCCCGTGAACGTGGACGACGCCCTTGGGCTTGCCGGTCGATCCCGAGGTGTAGATGATGAAATTGGGAAATTCTGAATCCACCGGCAGCGGCTTTGACGACGCCCAGATTGCGCGGACAAAATCCGCATCGGGCAACGCGAGCAGCGCGGCTTCGTCA